>DAINAJ010000011.1:28552-37329 GCA_036733505.1 Casimicrobium sp. | reverse complement strand
AAAAGCGCTACGAGTCGCCGGACGATGCCGAAGCGGACATCAAAGCGCGCGTCGAGGCCAAACAAGTGGTGATTGGTTTCGGCCACCCGGTGTACACGGTGAGCGATCCGCGCAACAAGGTGATTAAAGAAGTGGCGCGCAGCTTGTCACGCGAAGCCAACGACATGAAGATGTTCAACATCGCGATGCGCTTGGAGACCGTTATGTGGGACATCAAGAAGATGTTCCCGAACCTCGACTGGTTCTCGGCCGTGAGCTATCACATGATGGGCGTGCCCACCGCGATGTTCACGCCGCTCTTCGTGATCGCCCGCACCAGCGGTTGGAGCGCCCACGTGATCGAACAGCGCATCGACGGCAAGATCATTCGACCCAGCGCGAATTACATTGGGCCGGACGATCAAGCGTTTGTGCCGTTGCAACAGCGCAAGTAGCAATTGCCCACTCATAAGTAAGCCATTGTCATGAACCTGTTTGTATGGCACCATTTGGATGTAGACTTTCAGACTAGTCTTAATCTATTTGTTAAAAACAATGCAGCCAGGGGATCACATTCGCAAGAGCGCCGCAGGGCGTGCCGCACTAGCGTCACGCGGCGTAGACCTGCCCCCGCCTCTGCGCACGTTGCTGCTCATGATCTACGGCGACAAGACGGCGGCGGAGTACAGCGAGATTGCCTCACGGCTTCCCGCTGGGCGTGCAGGGTTGCAACAGCTGATCGAACGTGGTTTGGTCGAGACGGTGACAGAACCAGCCCCCAGCAACGCGCCCACCGCTCCGGCGCCCGCCAAATCAGACGCGACGTTAATCGCGCCGCAATCCGACGTTGTGCAGATGGAAGCGACGCACACGGTCGACGAAGCGGCGCTGCAGCGCTTGCTGTATCCGGAGTTCGTGCGCGCGGTGGCCGATCTGGGACTGCGCGGCGTGATGCTGCAAATGAAGGTGGAGCGTGCAATGTCGGCCAAAGACTTGCTCGCGCTCCGCGACTCGGTCGAGGCTGCGATAGCGAAGTCCAAGGGCGAGCCCACGCGTCACGAATTTTCCAATCGCGTCAATTTCTTGCTCTCGCAATAGCGCGTTGCGCGCGCGCTAACGCGCAGCTGAACCGCGACGCTGCCGCGTCTAACTTTCCAAGCTCACTGGCTGCCGCACCCGCTGCGGCCAAGTCGCATTTCCCAACGCATCTACTCGCAGCGCTCGACAGCAGCGCTGCGCCGTTTTCCTGCTCGCCGATTTGGCGCTCCTCCTCGAAAAAGTCATGAATACTCAAGACCGCAAAAATCTCCCCGGCACTTCGCTCGACTACTTTGACACGCGCGCGGCGATAGACGCGATTTCTCCCGGCGCCTACGCGAAGCTGCCCTATACGTCACGCGTTCACGCGGAAAACTTAGTGCGCCGCTGCGACCCCGCGACGCTTACCGCCTCGCTGAAGCAACTCATCGAGCGCAAACGCGATCTCGATTTTCCGTGGTTTCCAGCGCGTGTCGTGTGTCACGACATTCTTGGCCAAACGGCGCTTGTTGACCTCGCTGGCCTGCGTGACGCGATTGCAGATATGGGCGGCGACCCGGCGAAGGTGAACCCTGTGGTGCCAACGCAATTGATCGTAGACCACTCGCTCGCGGTTGAATTTAACGGCGACGATCCTGATGCGTTCGCAAAAAACCGCGCAGTAGAAGACCGTCGCAATGAAGACCGATTCCACTTCATCGATTGGACGAAAAAAGCGTTCAAGAATATGGAAGTGATTCCGCCGGGCAACGGCATCATGCACCAGATCAATTTGGAGCGTATGTCGCCGGTGATTCACGCGAAAGATGGCGTGGCCTTCCCGGATACGCTGGTGGGAACAGACAGCCACACACCGCACGTTGACGCGCTCGGTGTAATCGCCATTGGTGTGGGTGGGCTTGAGGCTGAGAGCGTGATGCTCGGTCGAGCTTCTTGGATGCGCCTGCCGGACATTATCGGCGTGGAACTCACGGGCAAACCACAGCCCAACATCACCGCGACCGACATCGTACTAGCGCTCACCGAATTCCTGCGCAACTCGAAAGTGGTTGGCGCGTATCTCGAATTTTTCGGTGAAGGCGCGACTGCGCTGACGCTGGGCGACAGAGCTACGATTTCGAACATGACGCCGGAGTTTGGCGCGACGGCGGCGATGTTCTACATCGACCAACAAACCATTGATTACTTGAAGCTCACGGGCCGCGACGACAAGCAAGTCAAACTCGTTGAGACGTACGCAAAAGTAGCGGGGCTGTGGGCAGATTCGCTGACGACGGCAGAGTACGAACGCACGCTGAAGTTCGACCTGTCGAGCGTCGTGCGCAATATGGCCGGTCCGTCGAACCCACACAAACGTTTGCCGACCACGGCGCTTGCAGAACGTGGCATTTCAAAGGACTGGGCGATGCCCGCAACGTCCGAAGGCACAATGCCAGACGGTGCCGTCATCATCGCCGCAATCACCAGCTGCACGAACACCTCGAACCCGCGCAACGTGATCGCTGCGGGTCTGCTCGCACGCAACGCCAACGCGCGCGGCCTCACCCGCAAGCCGTGGGTCAAGTCATCGCTGGCTCCTGGCTCGAAAGCCGTGCAGCTTTATCTCGAAGAAGCCAAACTGCTCAGTGAATTAGAGCAACTCGGTTTCGGCATCGTTGCATTCGCCTGCACAACGTGCAACGGCATGAGCGGCGCGCTTGATCCGAAAATTCAACAAGAGATTATTGACCGCGATTTGTACTCCACCGCAGTGCTCTCGGGCAATCGTAACTTCGACGGCCGCATTCACCCGTACGCGAAGCAAGCGTTCTTGGCGTCACCACCGCTCGTCGTGGCCTATGCCATCGCGGGCACTGTGCGCTTTGACATCGAAAAGGACGTGCTCGGCACCGACAAGGACGGCAAGCCCGTCACGCTCAAGGACATCTGGCCGAGCGACGCCGAGATCGACGCGATTGTCGCCAGCAGCGTGAAGCCGGAACACTTCCGCCGCGTGTACGACCCGATGTTCACGTTCGCAGCGGCGGGCACTGAAAAAATTAGCCCACTCTACGACTGGCGCGCGCAGAGCACCTATATTCGCCGCCCGCCATACTGGGAAGGCGCATTGGCGGGTGAGCGCACGCTCAAGGGCTTGCGTCCGTTGGCGGTATTGCCAGACAACATCACAACCGATCACCTCTCGCCATCAAACGCGATTTTGCTCGACAGTGCAGCGGGCGAATATCTCGCAAAAATGGGCTTGCCCGAAGAAGATTTCAACTCGTACGCCACGCATCGCGGCGACCATCTCACGGCGCAGCGCGCGACGTTTGCAAACCCACAACTGGTAAACGAAATGGCCGTCGTCGATGGCAAGGTGAAGAAAGGTTCACTCGCCCGCGTCGAGCCCGAAGGCAAGGTCGTGCGAATGTGGGAAGCGATTGAGACCTACATGAATCGCAAGCAGCCGCTCATCATCATCGCTGGCGCGGACTACGGCCAAGGCTCGTCGCGCGACTGGGCGGCTAAAGGTGTGCGCCTTGCGGGCGTTGAGGCAATTGCAGCCGAAGGATTCGAGCGCATTCACCGCACGAACTTAATCGGGATGGGCGTGATGCCACTCGAATTCAAACCGGGCACGACGCGCCTGACGCTGGGCATAGACGGCACCGAAACGTTTGACGTAGTCGGCGAACGGACGCCACGCACCACGCTCACACTCGTCATTAATCGAAAGAACGGCGAGCGCGTTGAGGTGCCCGTGACGTGTCGCCTGGATACCGCGGAAGAAGTGTCGATTTACGACGCAGGCGGTGTGCTGCAGCGCTTCGCGA
Source organism: Casimicrobium sp. (assembly GCA_036733505.1). Lineage (GTDB taxonomy): Bacteria > Pseudomonadota > Gammaproteobacteria > Burkholderiales > Casimicrobiaceae > Casimicrobium. Next base: position 33,496 of record DAINAJ010000011.1, on the reverse strand, counting down.
AGGACTTCTTGCAACAAACGGCTGCCTAAACCGCAGGGCGGGCACTGCCCGCCGTCGTTCACAAGGCGGGGAGTGCCCGCCCCACGAAAGAAACATTCATGACCGCGACATTCGCCCCCCAAATCAAAATCCCCGCCACTTACATGCGTGGCGGAACTAGCAAAGGCGTGTTCTTTAAGCTCACGGATCTGCCGCTCGCAGCGCAGCAACCGGGCGCAGTGCGTGATGCGTTATTGCTTCGAGTGATTGGTTCGCCCGACCCCTATGGCAAACAAATCGACGGCATGGGGGCGGCAACGTCGAGCACCAGCAAGACGGTGATTCTCTCGAAGAGCTCGCGCCCAGACCACGATGTGGATTACCTGTTCGGCCAAGTTTCCATCGACAAACCGTTCGTCGATTGGAGCGGCAATTGCGGTAACTTGTCGGCCGCCGTCGGGCCGTTCGCGATCGCGCAAGGACTGGTTGACGCGGGTCGCATTCCACAAAACGGCCTCGCGACGATTCGAATTTGGCAAGTCAACATCAGCAAAACCATCATCGCGCACGTACCGATCATCAACGGTCAGGTACAAGAAACGGGCGACTTTGAGTTGGACGGCGTGACCTTCCCCGCCGCTGAAGTGCAGCTCGAATTCATGGACCCTGCCGCCGAGGAGCCGGGCGCCGAGGGCGGCGCGATGTTCCCGACCGGCAACTTGGTAGACGATCTCGTGGTTCCCGGCGTCGGAACGCTCAAAGTCACAATGATTAACGCAGGCATTCCAACGGTCTTCGTCAACGCAAAAGACGTTGGTTACACGGGCACCGAGTTGCAAGACGCGATCAACAACGACACGAAAGCGCTCGCAATGTTCGAGACGATCCGCGCGCACGCCTCGCAGCGTATGGGGTTGATCAAGGAGCTTGTTGAAGCCGAAAAACGCCAACACACGCCGAAAGTGGCGTTCGTTGCGCCCGCCACCGACTACGTTTCGTCGAGCGGTAAAGCCGTGAAAACGACTGATGTGGACCTTCTGGTGCGCGCACTCTCGATGGGCAAATTGCACCACGCGATGATGGGCACGGCATCGGTCGCTATCGCGGTCGCCGCTGTGGTTCCGGGCACGCTCGTGAACACCGCTGCGGGTGGCGGCGCGCGCAACGAGGTTCGCTTCGGCCACCCGTCTGGCACGCTTCGTGTAGGTGCTGAGGCGGTTCAAGCCAACGGCGAGTGGACCGTGAAAAAGGCCGTCATGAGCCGCAGCGCGCGCGTGCTCATGGAAGGCTTCGTGCGAATCCCCAGCAGCAACGACTGACCAACAACAACCTTTACCGGGTGCGGGCCAAGCGCCAGCGCCTCTTGCACCGATTAAAATTAGCAAATCTACTGGAGTAAACATCATGCTTGAAGCCTATCGCCAACACGTAGCCGAACGCGCCGCCGTCGGCATCCCTCCCTTGCCGCTCAATGCGAAGCAAACTGAGCAGCTCGTCGAGCTGATCAAAAATCCGCCAAAGGGCGAAGAAGCGCTTTTAGTTGACCTCATCACCAATCGCATTCCGGCTGGCGTTGATGCCGCGGCCAAAGTGAAAGCAAGCTATCTCGCCGCTGTAGCGCACGGCACCGAGAAAACGCCGCTCATCTCGCGTGAACGCGCGACGGAGCTGCTGGGCACGATGCTCGGTGGTTACAACATTTCGCCGATGGTTGATCTTCTTGATGACGCTGTTGTTGGCAAATTAGCCGCCGATGGGCTGAAGAAAACGCTTCTGATGTTCGACCAGTTCCACGACGTCAAAGACAAGGCCGACAAAGGCAACGCCAACGCCAAAGCTGTGATCCAAAGCTGGGCCGATGCCGAGTGGTTCACGAGCCGTCCAGAAGTGCCGAAATCGATCACGATTTCCGTATTCAAAGTAACCGGCGAAACCAATACCGACGACCTTTCGCCTGCCCCGGACGCATGGAGCCGCCCCGACATCCCATTGCATGCGATGGCGATGCTCAAGAACAAGCGCGACGGCATCACGCCTGAAGAAGACGGCAAGCGTGGCCCGATCAAATTCATCAACGACCTGCGCGCCAAGGGCAACCTCGTGGCCTACGTCGGCGACGTTGTGGGCACGGGCTCATCGCGTAAGTCCGCGACCAACAGCGTGCTGTGGTTCACGGGTGAAGACATCCCGTTCATCCCAAACAAGCGCTTCGGTGGCGTTTGCCTCGGCAACAAAATCGCGCCAATTTTCTACAACACGATGGAAGACGCCGGTGCGTTGCCGATCGAGTTGGACGTTGCGCAGATGAACATGGGCGACGTTGTTGAACTTCGCCCTTACGACGGCAAAGCGTTGAAAGACGGCAAAGTCATCGCTGAGTTCAAAGTGAAATCCGATGTGCTGTTCGACGAAGTGCGTGCCGGCGGCCGTATCCCGTTGATTGTGGGCCGCAGCTTGACCGGCAAAGCCCGTGAAGCGCTGGGCTTGGCACCGAGCACCCTGTTCCGCTTGCCAGATGTTCCCAAAGACACCGGCAAGGGCTACTCGCTTGCGCAAAAAATGGTCGGCCGTGCTTGCGGTCTGCCTGAAGGCAAAGGCATGCGTCCCGGCACTTACTGCGAACCAAAGATGACGTCGGTGGGCTCACAAGACACCACCGGCCCGATGACGCGCGACGAACTGAAAGACTTGGCGTGCCTCGGCTTCTCGTCGGACTTGGTGATGCAATCGTTCTGCCACACCGCGGCGTATCCGAAGCCCGTGGACGTCAAGATGCACCACGAGCTGCCGGACTTCATCTCGACGCGCGGCGGCGTTGCACTGCGTCCGGGCGACGGCATCATCCACTCGTGGTTGAACCGCATGTTGCTGCCTGACACCGTCGGCACCGGCGGCGACAGCCACACGCGTTTCCCGATTGGTATTTCGTTCCCGGCGGGCTCCGGTCTCGTGGCATTCGCCGCGGCGACGGGCGTGATGCCTCTCGATATGCCGGAGAGCGTTCTCGTGCGCTTCAAAGGCAAGATGCAGCCCGGCGTTACTTTGCGTGACCTCGTACACGCGATCCCGCTGTACGCGATCAAAGCCGGTCATCTGACCGTCGCGAAACAAGGCAAGGTCAACATCTTCTCGGGTCGCATCCTCGAAATCGAAGGTCTGCCTGATCTGAAAGTTGAGCAAGCGTTTGAGCTCGCCGATGCGTCGGCTGAGCGTTCCGCTGCCGGTTGCACCGTTGCGTTGAACAAAGAGCCGGTGGCTGAGTACCTGAAGTCGAACATCGTGCTCCTGAAGTCGATGATCGCTGACGGTTACGCTGACCCACGCTCGCTCGCACGTCGTATCAAAGGCATGGAAGCATGGTTGGCGAACCAAACGCTGCTTAAGGGCGATGCTGATGCGGAATACGCAGCAGTTATCGAAATTGATTTGGCTGAAATCACCGAGCCGATCGTGTGCTGCCCGAACGATCCGGATGACGCGAAAACGTTGTCGGATGTCGCGGGTGCGAAGATCGACGAAGTGTTCATCGGTTCGTGCATGACCAACATCGGCCACTTCCGTGCCGCTGCAAAACTGCTCGAAGGCAAGCGCGATATGCCAGCAAAACTCTGGATCGCACCGCCCACGAAAATGGACGCGCACCAGCTCAGCGAAGAAGGTCACTACAACACCTTCGGCACCGCAGGCGCGCGCCTCGAAATGCCTGGTTGCTCGCTGTGCATGGGCAACCAAGCGCAGATCAAAGAAGGCGCAACGGCAATGTCGACCAGCACGCGTAACTTCCCGAACCGCCTTGGCAAGAACACCAATGTGTACTTGGGCAGCGCAGAGCTCGCCGCGATTTGCTCAAAGCTCGGTCGCATCCCGACCAAAGCGGAATACCTCGCCGACATCGGTGTGGTCAACAGCGACGGCGCGAACATCTACAAGTACCTGAACTTCAACCAAATGGAAGAGTTCACGGACAAAGCAGATACCGTGTCGGCGTAATTTCGGCACACCGCTCCGCTTCACGCAGAACGAAAAGAACGGCTCCTTCGGGAGCCGTTTTTCTTTGTCGCGCGTTTGTCACGCGGGGGCGGCAGTCATAATGGCGCACTTAACAATTGCTCGCTGTCAGCGCATGACGCTCACCCTTTCCTGCGAATCCGTCCCCACACATCCCGATTTTCGCGCGCTCGCCTCGCTCGCCAACATCGCCGTGGATCTGCGCTACGCGACGCCCAATAATTTCGTGGGACGCGACCTGTATTCGCCGCTCGATTGCGCGTGGCTTCATCGCGATGCGGCCGAGGCGCTGACACGAGCGGCGCAGTGGCTTGCCGCCCACTCACACGGCCGTGGCCTGCGCCTGTGTGTGCTCGACGCGCTGCGCCCGCAACGTGTGCAGGAAGCGCTTTGGGAAGCGCTCGCGGATACGCCGCTGCGCATCTACCTCGCGCCACCCGAGCGCGGGTCGATTCATTCGTTTGGCATGGCGGTCGACGTGACGCTGCTCGACGCGAATGGCGCGGAGTTGGACATGGGTACTGGATTCGATGACATGACGGAGTTGTCGCACCCGGTGCTCGAAAACGATTTTTTGCGTAGCGGCGACATCTCGCCTGAGGCCATTACGCATCGTCACCTCCTGCGCAACGCCATGCATCACGGAGGCTTCACGGGAATTAACACTGAGTGGTGGCACTTCGACTGCGGCGATCGCATGGACGTGCGTGCGCGCTATGCGCGGGTGCTATGAACGAGCGCGGCGTGCGACCATCGACGCATTTACAGCTTTTGTGCTTTAACGACTAGCCGGTGGCCGTTCCGGCTACTTTTTTCTATAAGTTGACTATTACGTTTTTATCGCTGCAACGACCGCTGGCTAGTCGTTCCGCAGGAAAAGCTGTTACTTTCCCAAGGTCGCGGCATGCAACAGCAGCGCGTCCAGCACTGGGCGCGAAGCCTTCGACGTGGCAAGCG
>DAINAJ010000011.1:27172-28452 GCA_036733505.1 Casimicrobium sp. | reverse complement strand
GCATGCAACAGCAGCGCGTCCAGCACTGGGCGCGAAGCCTTCGACGTGGCAAGCGGGTGGTTGAGCATGGCAACAAACACGAGCGCTTCGCCGTTGGCCCCCGGCAGGTAGCCCGCGAGCGCTGAGACATCGCGTAGCGTGCCGGTTTTGAGTCGTGCACGTCCCGCCAAAGAAGAATTTGCCAGCCGGTTGCGCATTCCGCCGTCTACGCCGACGACGGGAAACGCCGCTTGGAACTCTGCGGCCCACGGCTTACTGTGCGCGACACGCAGCGCGTTTGCCAACTGTATCGGCGTAATTTTTTCAGTGCGCGACAAGCCGGAACCGTTATCGAGTACCAATCCTTCGGCGTTGATCTTTTGTTCAGCCAACCACGCGCGAACTTGCTCAGCGGACGAGGTGCTACTCGCCGTTTTTTTCACGCTCTCGTCACCGTGCCGTGCGCCGGAGAGCGCATAAAACAAGAGCCGTGTATTCGGGTTGTCCGAGCGCTTCAATACATCATGAATCATCTCGGGCAACGCGCGCGACTGGTGCGATGCCAAGACCGCCATGCCCGTCACGTTCGCACCGTTTGTCACAACGGCAACGCCAACGGGCGCCGCATCCGCCTCACGAACCTTGCCATCCAATCGACCGCCCACCTCTGCCCACAGCGCTCGAAACCCCGCGTTCGCGTAGTCCGTGCGATCCACCACATTGATCTGTGTAGCGGCAACGCATCCGCGCGGGAAATCGCCACGCAGCTCAACGCGAGCCACGCCATCGCCTCCTCGCGTTACCGTCGGTAGCAACCAACCATCTTCCCAGTCCTTGCAAGCGCGATCCGAGAGCGTGAGCGACGACACAAATTCGATCTTCGGCAAACGCGGCGCCTCAGACACGGTCACTTTGTCGTTGGTCGAAACGATATCAAGCTGTGTCAGATTGGTGCCTAACGAAATGGCGTCCGGCACCACGTTGTAGCGAAACTCCGGCGTCTCATCGAATGGCGGTACGCCTACATCGGGCCGTGCCGGCGCAATCCACGAACGATCTAACACCACGTCGCCCACAATTGCCGTGACGCCACGCGCCTTGAGCGCATAGAGCATCCGGCGCAGCGCGTTCAGATCAAGATCGACGTCGCCCTCGCCGCGTAACACCAAATCGCCACGCAGCACACCGTCGCGAATCTCGCCACTACTCATCAACATCGAGCGTCCGCGATAGCCGCGCCCCAGGCGATCAAATGCGACCGCCGAGGTCAACACTTTTAGCGTCGAGGCTGGCTGCATGGG
>DAINAJ010000011.1:24853-27072 GCA_036733505.1 Casimicrobium sp. | reverse complement strand
AAAACTCGCCCAGTGCATGTCGCTGGTTCTCATCGCCAGCCCAGTGGCGTATGCACAAGATGCGCAACCGCAAAAAGTAGAGCGCGTTGAAATTACCGGCTCCAGCATCAAGCGCGTGCAGAACGAAGGTTCGCTGCCGGTGCAAGTCATCAGTCGTGCCGAACTCGACCGTGCAGGTATCGCCTCCGCTGAGCAGCTGATGATGGTGCTCAGCACCAACGGCAACGGCATGGACAACCTCGCGTCGAACGCCGACGTGGCTGCGGGCGTGAGCCGCGGCAACAATGGCGCATCCGCCGCCAACTTGCGCGGCCAAGGCTCAAACGCCACGCTGATTTTGGTCAATGGTCGCCGCGTTGCCGCGCACGGCCTCAACGGCGGCGTCGTTGATTTGAACTCCATTCCAATGGCAGCCGTTGACCGCGTTGAAGTGCTTAAAGATGGCGCATCCGCACTGTACGGCACCGACGCCATCGGCGGCGTTATCAACTTCATTCTGCGTAAAGACTTTAAAGGCCTCACGCTATCCGCATTCACCGACATCACTGAAGCGGGCGGCGCTAACGTCACCCGTCTTTCAGCGGTGGGCGGTTGGGGCGATTTGGCGAAAGATCGCTACAACCTGATGGCTTCGCTGTCGTACACGAAGGCCGAAGCACTTCGTGGTGACCAACGCGATTTTGTAAACACTTTCCAACCTGACAAAGGGTTGTCGGTTGACACACGCGGCACGCCGTACGCCACAGCGTTCACATTGAGCACGCTTCGCACAGCACTTACTTCGCGCAATGCTGCCGGCACGCTGGTCAACGGCACAGGCCCGACCCGTCCTGGTGAGACGGTTGCCATGAACGGCATCAACCCCCTTGACCTGCCGGGCCAAGCGGGCTGCAACTCAATTGACGGCATGGGCGCTTACGACGAGAAGCTTTGGGCAACGCCGAACGCAAAGTACGGATGCGCCTGGGACACCGGCCGCGCGGCGGTGCTGCAACAACCCGTGGAAAACCTTAGCGCCGTCGCTCGTGCAAGCTTCAAGGTAAACGACAACCTGACGATGTTTGGTGAATTCATCGGCGCAAACGTCACCACGAAAAAGACGTTCTCTCCAAACCAGATTTCGAGCAGCACGTCCTCGACGAATCCGTTCTTCAATCTGGTGTACCCGAGCACAGGCTCCTCGTACAACGCTGTCTTTAACGCGTTGGTCGCGACCTTCCCGACGCTGGAAGAGAACCGCGGTCAGGGCATTGCCTACCGTTGGCGTTGTATGCCTTGCGGTCCGCGCGAAATTGAGACCGAAGCTGAGACACGCCGCTTTTTAGTCGGTGGCGAAGGCTCTTTCGGAAGCTGGGACTACCGCTTTGGTCTGTCGCAAGCAACTAGCGACACCAAATCCGTGCTCGGTGGCGGTTACTACTTCAACGACAAGTTCGTACCTCTGCTGAAGTCGGGTCTGCTGAATCCGTTCCTCGCAGCGGGTCAATCGCAAACGCCTGAGGCAATGGCAGCGCTTGCAGCAGCCTCTGCCACTGGCACGACGCTCTACGGCGGCAAGTACACCACCACCACGGGCGACTTGTCCGCGTCGGGACCATTGTTCAAGCTCCCTGCGGGCGATGTGATGGCCGCCGTCGGTCTCGACGTGCGTCAAGAGAAGTACAAGTTCAACGGTACCGAGACCAGCGCCGCCACTCGCAACAACATTTTCAACGCGCCGTTTGACGCGATCAACGATCTCAATGGGGTAAAGCGCGACGTCAAAGCGATTTACACCGAGGTGCTGGTTCCGATCACGAAATACTTGGAAGTCACGGGCGCCGTACGCTATGACGACTACACCGGCTTCGGCAGCACAACCAACCCGAAAGTCACGTTCCGCTTCGTGCCAAATGACAAAGTGTTGGTTCGTGGTTCGTACAACACTGGCTTCCGCGTGCCGACCTTCAGCCAGTTGTTCTTTGGCATCACAGAATCGCCATACTCCGCCAAAGATCTGGCCGATCCGGTAACCTGTCCTTCGCGCGTCGTGAATGCGGCAGTACCTGGCTGTGAGTCCATCACGCCAACGATTCTGACGGGTGGCAAACCGAACCTCGGCCCCGAAACCACGAAGCAGGGAACATTGGGCGTAGTGTTGGCACCAACGCCTTGGCTGAGCGCTAACATCGATTACTGGGAAATTCGCCGCAACGGCACAATCCTCTCGCTTCCGCTGA
>DAINAJ010000011.1:21306-24753 GCA_036733505.1 Casimicrobium sp. | reverse complement strand
GAAGTCGGCCGCTTCAGCCGCAGTGGTGATATTCCGCTGCGCTGGAAGCACGTCGCTTCGGTGTCGTTCGAAAAAGGACCGTGGACGAGCACGCTCACGCAAATTTTCCAGTTCGGCTACTACGACGCCGTGTTGCCGGGTGTTGCTAACGGCACCGTCGTTCCGCCTAACTGGAGCGCGAAAACGGCTGATTACGCCCGCTACAACCTGAGCGTCACCTACTCCGGCATCAAAAACCTGGGCGTGACAGTCGGTGTGAAGAACATCTTCAACACCGACCCACCATTTAGCGCTGCATACGACGGCAACACCGGAGCGGGTAGCTCGTGGGAACCACGCGTAGCCGATCCACGTGGCCGTGCGTACACGATCCTTGCCACGTACTCGTTTAAGTAAGCTCGCTTACCTAACGTTGGTGTGAAAACGGGCGCGACTTTCGCGCCCGTTTGCATTTCTGCGACTGCAAAAGAGTGCTGATGCGAGCTTTCGTCGCTCTCGCGTGCGTGACGACCACGCACGCGGTTCGGTTCGGTGCCGCACCGAGTGATACGAGTCGCCGGGGCTACCATGGTCAGGCTGGAAGTGAGTCGAAGTAATCTGCCTCAGGATCACAGCGCGCTACCAACTCAAAATGCAAGGCTCTTCAAGTGATTAAATACGCCGCCGGATACGTGGGCACACTGCTCGTGCTGTTGGTCGTTGACCTGATATGGCTTGGCGTTATCGCCAAACCCCTCTACAGCAAAGGAATCGGGCACCTGATGTCGGAGCAGCCAAACTTGTGCGCCGCCGCGGCTTTCTACCTCATCTACCCCGTCGGTTTGATCTATTTTTCGGTAGCGCCTCGCAACGGGGCGCTCTCGTGGAGCGACACGCTGCTCGCAGCAGCAGTTTTCGGTTTCATCGCTTACGCCACGTACGACTTGAGCAATTTGGCGACGCTCAAGGGTTGGCCGACTCATTTAGCGTTCATCGATATCGTTTGGGGTACGGTATTGAGTACCCTCGCTGCGGCGGGCGGGAAGGCAGCGTTTGATTGGACCGCGGCGCAGGCGCTACGTTAGGCGGCGGGCAGCGAGATCCGACCGTCGGCCAACACAGCGAAGCTTCCGGAGGACCCGGCGGAGACAAGTTTGCTTGATGCAATGATCGCCACGCGATCAGTTAAACGAAACCGGCCCGCCGCGCTGTGGCGATCACATCTTAGAGCTAACTTCTCACGCTGCTATAAGGAATCAATGCCCAGAGCTATCAACAGGGCGACTCGACTCGAAGAGGAACCAGGTTCGGCGCTCGGTTTCATCAATCCACACTTCGATCAAGCTCGCGCTTGCAATGTCGTGGTGCTCATCGCACACGCTATGCGCTTCTCTCAGGCGCGCCACCAGTCCCGTGTTGTCGTCGCGCAGTTCGGCCAGCATGTCGGACGGTTCCACAAACTCGGCGTCGTTATCCAGCACGCGCTGTGTTCGCGCAATGTGTCCGATTGACCTAAGCGTTGTGCCGCCAAGCTTTCGAATACGCTCCGCGATCGGATCTGTCATGGCGTAGATTTGATCGGCTTGCTCATCAAGCATGACGTGATAATCGCGAAAGTGCGGACCGCTCATGTGCCAGTGAAAATTCTTGGTCTTCAGGTAAATTGCAAAGACGTCTGCCAAGATGCCGTTCATGGCCGCGGTGATGTCGTTGACGCCTTTGCGCGCTAAATCTGTCGGCGTTGAGAGTGGTAGTTTTTGGCGCGCCTTCGGCGTTGCTGGTGTGGATATTTCTGGCGTATTTTTCATAGCATTGCGCATTTAACGAGAATTGGAGTTGAGCTACAGTGTGGACTTGTCGTGTGTCTCGCGTCTGTTCGCTGTCGCTCACAGCACCAACACGCTTAGAACATAGACGCATAAGTGTGCTGTGCACTGCCCACTGTCGTCGGCTCCTCTCGCTCAGGTCATCAAGTATGTTTTCGAAATCGCCGTCCTATGCGCTATGGTTGTCAGATGAATAGCTCGCCGAACATCACCCGACGACGTTTCGCCAGCTTGGTTGGGTTAGCGGCGTTGGCCCCGAGCGCCCTAGCCAAACGCATCGACCGACCACGACGAATCAAGCCGCCCGCACTAAAGCGCGGCGACCTTGTTGCGCTGTTTAACCCAAGCGGCTTCGCCGACGATGCGCTAATTCAACGCGCGACCGTAAACCTCGAGAATTTCGGATTTCGGGTGATGCACGCTGCGCACTTGCGTGCCTCACGTGGCAACACCGCGGGTACCATTGGCCAGCGCCTCACCGACCTGCACACGTTATTCGAACATCGCGAAGTCCGTGCGCTCTGGGCCGCGCGAGGTGGGTCCGGCACCGCGCAATTGTTGCCGTATATTGATTACGCGTTGGTGGCGCGCAACCCCAAGGTCGTCATCGGCTACTCGGACTTGACGGCGCTGCATCTCGCGCTCTTTGCGAAGGCGGGTTTGGTTAGTTTTCATGGGCCAGTCGCCTCGTCCGGTTTCACGCCGTTTACCGTGGCGCAACTTGAAGCCGTGCTGATCGACGCGCGACCACTGCACAGCATGCAGACGGCTGACGAACACGCGCAGCGTGCGCTCACTGAACGGCATTTCGCGCAACGCGTGATTCGCAGCGGCATCGCGGAAGGCACGCTGTTCGGCGGCAATCTATCCGTAGTCGCCTCGTTGATTGGCACGCCGTTTCTTCCGCGCGAGAAAGACGCACTGCTCTTTCTGGAGGAAATCAGCGAGGCGCCCTACCGCATTGACCGAATGCTCACGCAACTTGAGCACAGTGGCGCTCTGCGCAATGTGCGCGGCGCGATGCTTGGCGTATTCGTTAAGTGCGAGCCCTCAGCGAACGAATCGTCACTGGTGCTCTCGCAAGCGCTAGACGATCATTTCGCAGCTAGACCGATTCCGTCAACCTACGGACTGTCATTCGGACACGTCGCGTCACAATGGGTGTTGCCGGTCGGTGTGCGCGGGCGTTTTGACGCCGATGGACGCAGCCTGACGTTACTCGAATCGGCGACTACTCGCGCGTAAGCTTTGCGGCCGGTGCGCGCAGCACGTGCTGGTACATCGCGTCGAGAATTTTCTCTTCGTGCCGATAGAGCGACGAATATTCCCCGCGATAAGTCTGGGGATCGAAACCTGGGCCGCCGGTTAAAAAAATCATGCCGTCTTTGCGTGCCGGATCGAAGACAAACGCAGCGGTAAGCCCCCACGCGTCACCTAGATGTCCTTTCGCCACAAAACCACCTCTCGCAACCAGCCGGTCTCCTTGCCCGGCGGCGGAGCGATCCATGAAGTGTTGATTGCCAAGGCCCCACGCGTTGTAATGGGGCGCGAGCGGTGTTGTCGTGTTGTTGCCATTTTTCGCTCGCGCGTCGTGTACCCAAACAGGAAAAAGCATTGCGTCGATAGACGCTTCGGACAAGAA
>DAINAJ010000011.1:0-21206 GCA_036733505.1 Casimicrobium sp. | reverse complement strand
CGTCGTGTACCCAAACAGGAAAAAGCATTGCGTCGATAGACGCTTCGGACAAGAAGCTAATGCCGTCAACGCGGCCACGATTCATCAGCATCAGCATCAGTTTGCCCAAATCAGCCGCGGACAAACGGCAATTGCCTTGCGGCCCGAACAACGAACCATTACTGCCGATCACGTAGTCGGGCATCGCGCGTGGCACCGGCGCTGACGACGAATAGTCATCCACTTGAGCAATCCACGCGCCCCGCGGCTGCCACACTTCTTTGCCGTCCATGACTGCGCGCTTGCGATACAGCGTCGCCGTGTCACGCAGCATCGCCGCGTCAAAATCAGCCGGATGAAAGCCTCCGCGCAACCCGATCGGCTTCAAGACAAGCCGGGCCATCAGGCGATCAAATCGCTCGTTGGTTTCGCGCTCCATGACAGAACCGATCACGCCCCAAGCGAGGTTGTTGTATTGAAAGTACGTTCCCGGTGGATGCGCTTTGCTCCACATCGCTCCTGTGCCAAAGTGTTTTCCATCGCGCGTGAACACATCGCGAAAATGCACACCCAGCTTGGCTTCCCAGTAGTAGCCTGCATCGTCGCGCAGCGAAGACGTGTGGCTGAGCAACATGCGCAGCGTAATTTTTTCTTCGGGGAAATGTGGATTGCGAAACTGAAAACCGAGCGCGTCGCTAACGTCCGCATCCAGATTCAACTTACCGGCTTCCACCAAACGCATCACGCCGAGCGTCGTGACCAATTTTGAGAGCGACGCAATCCGATACATCGTATCGCGGTCTGCCAAAACACTGCGCGACGCATCAGCACTATCAATAAATTTGTGACCAAACTGCGCCTCATAAGCGATACGTCCATCGCGAATCGCCAGCACCGACAAACTCGCCAGTGGATGCGCGGAATCTTCCACGATTTCGCGCAAGGCGGCAGAGAGCGCCGGCGAAACATGGGTGCGCACTGGCTCAACCTGCTTTGCTGGATTCACGCAGCCAGCAATCAAAGTCATTGCGGCCAACGACGCCAATAGCGCGATCCCACATAGGCGTTTCATTCGCGGCCCTCGCATTCAATCGCATCGTTCAATGCCACTACTTCCGTACCGCCGATTGCGCCACCAACGCATCGACCATTGCGGCCGTCTCTGCGTCGGGTTGACCGTCGTAAAGCGTGGGGCGGTACTTCATCTGAAATGCGGAAATCACGTCGCGCGTGGCGCGATCAAGTTCGCCGTGTTGCGGAACCTCGAAGCCGTGTGCCTTCATTTTTTCTTGGAACCATTTCACGTCGGGCAATTTCGCATCAAAGCCAACGCGCTTTTGCGCGACCAGCGCCGCGTCCGGCCACAAAATCAGGCCCGCATCGGCGAAGCGCTTCCACGGAAATTTGGGGCCGGGATCGTTCTTGCGTGTCGGTGCGATGTCGCTGTGACCGAGCACGCGCTCGGGCTTGATGCCGTGTCGCGCCACGATGTCCTTCGAGAGCTCAATCACCAGCGCCATCTGTTCGTCGTCAAACGACTGAAACTCCAAACTGTACGGCCCTTTGCGTCCGCCGAGGTTGACGATTTCGATGCCGATGGAGCTGGCGTTGATTGCCGTGACGCCCTTCCAAGAGCTCACCCCTGCATGAAACGCGCGGCGGTTTTCGTCAACGAGTCGAAGGATTTGCGGCGGTGTATCGCCCACGCGTTCGGTCACGAGGTAGTGACTGCTGACCGGACCTTGCGAGAGGATCTTGAGCGAAAGCGCGTTGTTGACCGTCGTGAAATGCAAAATCAAATGCTGCACACGACTGTCTTGGCTGACCGCGGTTGTTGAGCTATCAATCACCAACCCAGGCGGTGAGACCGTCGCGCATCCGGCCAGTAGTGACGATGCCACGACTGCGTACATCGAAAACGCACATAGTTTTTTTCTCATTTCAGCTCCGGCTTTTCCGTATCGGCGTTGCGACCGATTCTATGGGTTGTGCAGGTACTCATACGTCGGGGTTTTCAGTCTTGCTCACTGCCGCTCGGACGAAGTCTCCATACAAAACTAGACATACAGCTTTTTGCCTTAAACCACTTCCCAGCGGCCAATAGGGCTTCATTTTATGTATAGTCGACTATTGAATAAAAATAGAGTAAACGACCGCACAGCTGTCGTTGGAGCGTAAAAGCTGTATCTCAAACCTACGGCCATTGACGCTGTGCTCACGGCATAGCTCCGAGCATCGCAACCGCCATGCGCGCGGCCGCGCGCGTTGAATCCACCTCACGAAACTGCACGGCAACCTCGCGAGCAACCGCCGCTCGTAATCCACGCTCGATGAGCGGGTGCATCAGTGCCGCACGCCCCGTGACGACGACCGGTCGCGTACCGTAACGCGTCTGCATCGCGTTGGCCAGCCGCGCCAATTCGCGGCCTGCGTCGGTCAGAATTTCTGCCGCGAGCGCATCACGCTCAGCCGCGTTCACCACATGCAAGGCCAAGCGCCCGACTTCACCGCGCGTGCGCTCCATCAAAAAACGCGCCGCGTTGACCGACGAATCCCCGCCCACCGCGTGGAACAGAGCTTCGGCCATCGGTGAGCTGTGCCAAGCACCGGGTGCCTCGTCTTCGCGCCGCCAAACACGGCGTAACGCCTCCCGCGCGATCCAATAGCCGCCGCCCGCGTCATCAAGATGGACGCCGCGTCCGCCAGCGCGGCGCAACACGCCAGCTCCGTCAATGAAGGCCGCGATCGACCCAGTGCCCGCGTAAACCAAGTAACCCTCGCCTGGCGCAAACGCCGCGCGAAACGCAATCTCCACATCGGCCACGACATTCACACGCGCCGCTTCCACTGCGAAGCGCTCCACCAAGAGCGCAGCGAGCGGCGGACTACCCGCGCCCACGCCCGTGACGCCCGCGACCACCGCACCAACGCGGCAGTCGGGTGCCTGTTCACTCACCTCACGCGCGATTCCGGCGACACACGCATCCACCGCCGCGCGGCCCGATGCGTCGTTCATCTGCATCCCGCTAAACCCAGCCGCACTTCCCGACGCCAAAATTTGATCACCGGCAGAGATGAGCAACCACCGTGTTTGTGAACCGCCCGCATCGAGACCGAGCGCGTGCAAAGCCTTCATGGCGTGGAGCTCTTGCCCGCAGGTGGCGGCGCGATCGATCCGACGCGCTCGGGTCGTAGCGCTAAACGTGCGCTCTCAATCCCGAACCGATCCACGCTCGACACCACTACCTGCTGCAGCGCGTTGCCAGCATGTGTCGCGGGCACCAACACGTTTTGCGTTTTCCCGTTCAATACTTTGAAATCCCACACGTCCCCATACTGCGTCCAGAGCGCCGTCTTGTCGACGCGCTTCTGCGGTGAGTCGACCAAGGCCAGGATGCAGTTGGGCGGCGCAGAACAACGTAGCGTCGCCTTGGGCGCGGGATCAATCGCCAGTGTTTTCGGTGCGAGCCAGGTGGACGCGGGCACCAGTGCGTCCATCGTGTAGGTCGAGGCGCGAAGCGCATCGGCGATGCCTTTGCGGTTTTGCGTGAGCGCGACCGCGCTGAAATGTAGATGCCCCGTCGCACCAGCGGCGGATCGTGTGAGTGCGATTTGTTGCAATATCTCTTCCGGCTGCCATGATTTTTCTGATGAATCGATGCGACTCGTGAAGAGCCCGGGCCACAGGTGGCGCGCCTTCGTGTTCTGGGCAATCCAGTAATTGAGCAGCGGAGAAAATGCCTGGGCTTCCTGCGCGATGGGCCAGTAGAGCTGTGGCGCGAGGTAGTCCAACCAGCCTTGCGCAAACCATAGTTCGACATCGGCATAAAGCTTGTCGTACTGACTAAACCCCTTGATGCCCGCAGGACGCAGATCTGGCCGCCCCAGCCCAAACGGACTGATGCCCACTTTAACCCACGCTTTTTCAGCGCGCACCGCACGGTACATCGCTTGCACCAGCTGATTGACGTTGTCACGCCGCCAATCAGTGCGCGCAAGCTTTCCGCCGCTCGCGCGATACCGCTGCCATGAGGGCTCGTCCGGGAAATCTACTTCGGGCGGTGAGACCTCTGTTGTGCTAGCCGTTGTGGCTGCGGGCGGTAACGGCGCGGGCGTCGCCGTTGCAGTGGTCGGTGCGGCTATCGGAGGCGGAGCCTTAACCGGATACGGATAAAAGTAATCATCAATGTGCACGCCATCAATGTCGTAGCGCCGCACCACGTCGGTAATCACCGCGAGGGTATGAGCTGCGGCGTCTGCCTCACCCGGATCAATCCAGAGTTGATCGCCATACGATTTCACGACGGCAGGCATTTTCTTGCTGATGTGATTGGCCGCCACGGCAGATCGTGCAGCGCTATGCCGCGCGCGAAACGGGTTGAACCATGCATGCAACTCGATGCCGCTTTCATGCGCGAGCGAAATCCACTCGGCAAGTGGATCGTAGGGCGGTTGCGGCGCGACACCTTGTTGCCCCGACACGTACTCGCTCCAGGGCTCAAGCGCTGACGGATAAA
Organism: Casimicrobium sp.; assembly: GCA_036733505.1. GTDB lineage: Bacteria > Pseudomonadota > Gammaproteobacteria > Burkholderiales > Casimicrobiaceae > Casimicrobium. The sequence goes on along the minus strand of DAINAJ010000011.1, from coordinate 16,710 downwards.
TCGCATCAGCGCCGGGGCGCACTTGCAGCACGATGGCATTGAGATTCAGTCGTCGTGCCGCGTCAACCATCGCTTTGATTTCTGCACGCTGCTGCACGCTACTCAGTCCGGGCTTGCTCGGCCAATCGATATTGGCCACCGTCGCCACCCACATCGCACGAAACTCACGTGGCGCAGGAGGCGGTTGCGCGCCAGTAATGGGCGGTGGCGGCGAAACGCTGACAGGGTTTTTTGAGGGCTGCGACGAGCAGGCCGCCAACAGGCCAAGCAACAAAATCGCCATCAATCGCGGCAGAAAATGAATCATAGTTTGATGATGATGCGTCGTCGCCACAGGAGCGCTGCGACCGACAACATGACGAGATTGAAGAGGACGGCGTACAGCAAAGATGCATTGATCGGCGCTATCGGAAGCGCCGAAATGTGGGCGACGAGCCAGTCTTTCAACGACACAGTCTTCGCGACAGTATCAGGGCTATGCGCAACCACTTGCCACGTGATCATGCCCAACACTCGGGCGACAAGCCCCGACAACACAAAAATGAACAAAGCGTTTACGCCGTACATCGCAAACGGCGTACAGAGTGCCGCTGCTCGCTTTTTCACACGTGTCGAGTCGCACGCATCGATCAACCAGTAACTGGCACTGAAAAGCAGCAAAGCCCATCCCGTCGTGAACACCGCATAGGAAGGCGTCCAAAGTGATTTGTTGATAGGCATGAGCACGGCGTCGAGCACGACACCAACAAACAACGCCGCCAAACCGGCAAGCAGCATCCAAACCGTTTTCGAAGCGGGCGCGTGGTCACGGCGTTCGAGCCAATGCCCCGTCAACGCCCCAAACAACACCGTACTGATGGCCGGCAACGTGCTGAACAAGCCTTCCGGATCCCACGTTTTCGCCTTTGCCCACAGATGTCCGCTCATCAGCGCGCGATCCAAAAACGCGCCCACATCACGTCCTGGTTCCAACACGCCCGCAACGATTACGCCGCTCGCATCCGGCACTGGAACCAGCAGTTCGATCACCGCGTAAATCGCCATCAATGCAATCGCCCACGCTGCTTGCGATCGAGGCCGCACGTACAAGACGAGCGGCGCCGCCACAAGCATGCACAGGCCGATGCGCTGCAAAACCCCGGGAAAGCGCAACATCTCAAAACTAAACGACGGAATGAAATTGAGTCCCAAGCCGATAGCAATAACGATCAGCGATCGCCGCCAAACATGCAGCAGCGCGGCGCGCCGTTTAGTCGCCCCCGCCAAATCGGCGGAATCACGCGCAACAGCCGTTGAGAGCACCAGCGACACACCGCAAATAAAGAGAAAAAACGGAAAAATCCAATCGGTAAACGTCCATCCGTGCCAATCAGCATGCTTGAGTGGCGCGTAAATCTGTAACCAATTGCCCGGGTTGTTCACCAATACCATGCTCGCAATCGTGAATCCGCGAAACACGTCCAGCGAGAGCAACCTTTCGTTTGAAGTTCGCAAGGTCAAGGCTCACTCCGTTGGTGAAGGGCTTTTCGAATTACGAACTCGCTTGGCTTCATGCCTTTAGCGCCGTGCGCACATCACCCTCGGCTTCAACAATTTTCTGCTGCGCGGCGTCTGCATCAATGCCACGCAAAATCATCACAATGGCAACTTTCACGCGAAAGCGGCAGGCCTTGAGCGCTGCCTCGCACACGGCCTCGTCTGCGCCCGTGGCGAGTGAAGTCAAGCGAATCGCGCGAGTCAACAGCTTGGCATTGGTTGGCACCAAGTCGACCATCAGATTGCCATAGACCTTGTGCAACCGTACCATCAGCGCTGTTGAGAACGTATTCAACGCAATCTTCTGCGCGGTGCCCGCCTTGAGCCGCGTGCTGCCCGACACCAGTTCTGCGCCCGTGTCGAGGGTGATGCCAATTTCGGCCTCCGAGCAGACCGGTGCATCGGCGTTATTGGCGATACCGATCGTTAGCGCACGCGCTTCACGTGCGCTACGAATCGCGCCGCGCACATACGGCGTTGTGCCTGATGCCGCCACCAAAATTGCAACGTCGTTTGGTGTTGGCAAAAGCTTTGCCATGTCCGCAGCGCCCTGCGCTTCGTTGTCCTCTGCGCCTTCCACGGCTCGATAGATCGCGCCCGGCCCGCCAGCGAGCAACGCCAGAGCGCGCTCGGACGGCCATGAAAATGTCGGATACAACTCAACGCTATCGAGCAGGCCCAAACGGCCCGAAGTGCCTGCGCCAACGTAAATCAGCCGTCCACCCGCGCGAATTCGCGGCACGGCGGCTTCAACGGCTCGCGCTAGATCCACCTCTGCGCGGCTAACTGCAAGAGCCGCACGCGCTTGGTCGGCAACCAACGCCGCGACAAGCTCTGTCGTTGCGTAGGTGTCAAGATCGACGTGCTCTAGGCTCGCGCGCTCGGTGGTGAGTACCTTTCGGGTCATGTCGTTCGAGTCACTTTACTAAGATGCGGCGGATGATCGGGATCGAGGCCGCGCGCGCGCGCGAGCGCTTCGACCATCAGATAAAAACTTTGCACAGCCGACACGGCGTCGAAAAGCGAGTGCGCCGACGAGGTGTTCACCGATTCAATAGCGATCGGCAGTTGCGCGCCAGTAAGCGTTGACGCAAGCAGCACCGTCGCCCCGCGTTTGCGCAAGTCGTCCGCTACGGCGAGTAACCCCGCTTGCTCTGGCCCGCGCGGCGCGAGCACCAACAATGGGTAACCGGCGCTCACTAACGCCATCGGACCGTGCTTGATTTCTGCGGCTGAGAATGCCTCGGCCTGAATACCACAGACTTCTTTGAATTTAAGCGCCATCTCGGCCGCCACCGACAAGCTTGCACCGCGCCCCACGACGAACAAGCGTTGTGCGTTCACCAGTGGTGCGATAGCGGCTGTCCAGTCACTATTGGCGGCGCGCGCCAAAGTTTCGGGCAACGAGCGTATCGCTTCACGCAACGCGAGATCGTCTGCCCAATGCGAAAGCAAGCTCAATCCAGCCGTAAGCTGCGCGATGAAACTCTTGGTAGCGGCCACGCTTTTTTCGGGACCTACACACAAGTCAATCACGTACTGCGAAGCGCCAGCAAGCGGCGAAGCGATGTCATTGACAAACGCCGCCGTGATCGCACCGCGCGCGCCGAGGGCCGTTTGCGTTTCGATTAAATCGGGACTCTGACCGGATTGCGAGAATGCCAGCGCCGCGATTCCAGCACAGCGAATGGGCGCGTGGTGCAGCGTGATGACCGAAGGCGGCAACGAGGTCGTCAACAAGCCCATGCGCGACAAAAGTAGGTATGCCAAATGCCCCGCCGCATGGTCGGAGCTTCCGCGAGCAACGGTGACGGCCGAGCGAACATGTCGGGCCTTCAAGGCGCGCCCCAGCGCTGCGACACGCTCGTCGCTTTGAGCCAAGAACGCTTCGACACACTGTGGCGCGGATCGCGCTTCGGAGCGCATCAATGAATCGGTCATGACGGTCAACGTGCGTTCCTCAGCAGACTAGTTTGCGTGCGCCAGCGCGACGCCTTCGGCAAATATTTCGGTTATCTTCAAATCCCGATTAAGCACCACCACGTCGGCAAACGCGCCAGTTGTCAATCTACCGCGATCTGACGCGCCGATGTAATCCGCCGCAACAGTGGAAGTACGACGCGACGCATCAGCAAGCGACAAACCAAGTATCTCCACCAGATTACGAAACGCTTGATCCATGGTGAGCACTGAACCCGCAAGCGTGCCATCGGCGAGACGTACACCGCCCATGCAGCGAGTTACGCGTTGCCGGCCAAGCTGATATTCGCCGTCAGGCATGCTAGCGGCGGCGGTCGAGTCGGTGACGCAATACAACCCAGTGATGTTGCGCATCGCAGCGTGAATAGCGCCGGGGTGCACATGCAACAAGTCCACGATGATCTCCGCGTGATGCGCGTGCGCGAGCGCGGCGCCGACCATACCCGGCTGGCGATGATGTAGCGCGCTCATGGCGTTGTAGAGATGCGTAAACCCCACTGCGCCTGCATCGAGCGCAGCTTTGGTTTGTTCGTAGGTCGCGTTTGAATGGCCAAGCTGAACTTTGTAGCCAGACGCGACAAGCGCGGGAATCGCGTCTAGATTACCAGACAGTTCGGGGGCAAGCGTAATCAGTCGAATCGGCGTAATGGCATTGAGCGCTCGCAACTCATGCACCTCGAATCGACGCGTAAAGTTTGGCTGCGCGCCGAGCCTTTCGTCGCTGATATACGGGCCCTCTAGATGCACGCCGAAGATGTGTGCGGCCGCACGCTCTGACCGAGGCGCTGCGACGGCTCGCGCGACGCCGGAAAACGCCGCTGACAGATCACCCTCCGGGGCGGTCATCGTGGTGGCGAGCATCATCGTCGTGCCCGTACGCACATGTGTCCGCGCCACGTGCAAAGCCGCGTCACCCCCATCCATCACGTCGGCACCGCCGCCGCCGTGCACGTGAAGGTCAACAAAGCCCGGAATCACCATCGGAAGCGCACTTTCGCGCACGACCGCTTCGTCGACATGGTTGCCGCTTACCGCAGCGATACGCGAACCATCAAACGTCAAACGACCTTTGATAAACCCATCCGGTGTGAGCACGTGCCCGTCAAGCGCTGTCATGCTTCGTTTTTATCACCGACTACCCACCCGCTGAATGCAGATTCGGCATGATTCGACCCTCGTCGGAGCGCCGCCCGAGATGCTGCGACAATACGTCACGACGCACCCTTCAATTTTCCGCAACTTTCGCCATGACGCTGACCTACATCTGGAGTGGTTTCTTTCTCGTTGGCTTCGCGGCGGCGCTCGCGCAGTGGCTGGTGCTAGGCGACGCAACGATCTTTAAGAAGATTGTTGACGGGACATTCGAATCTGCGAAGTTAGCGGTGATGGATATCGCACTGCCCTTGGCCGGCGTGATGACGCTTTGGTTGGGCATGCTCAACATCGGCGAGCGTGCAGGTGCCATCGCGTTAGTGTCGCGCTGGATCGCGCCTTTTTTCTCCAGAATATTTCCGCAAGTTCCAAAGGATCATCCGGCCTCCGGGCACATGGTCATGAACTTCTCGGCGAATTTTCTAGGACTGGATAACGCTGCGACGCCGTTTGGCCTGAAAGCGATGCAAAGTCTTCAGGAAATCAATCCCAAACCTGATGAAGCGAGCGACGCGCAGATCATGTTCTTGGTGCTCAATGCGTCTGGGCTCACGATCATTCCGCTCTCAATCATGGCGCAGCGTGCCATTCTCGGTGCCCGCGACCCGTCCGATGTTTTTATACCGTGCCTGATTGCAACATTTGTGGCGACACTCGTTGGCCTGTTGCTGGTCGCCGTCAAGCAGCGCATCAAGCTGTGGGACCGCGTGCTGGTGGGATGGTTGGGCGGGCTCACCGCTGCCATCGCACTGATGGTGTGGGGCATGACTCAGTACATGAGCAAAGACGATATTTCTAACGTCTCCAAACTCGTTGCCAACTTAGTGCTTATCGGCGTGATCGCGGTCTTCTTAATCGGAGGCCTGCGAAAAAAGGTGAACGTCTTTGATGCATTTATTGAAGGAGCGAAAGGCGGAATTCAGACGTCTATCGCGATCATTCCTTACCTGGTCGGCATGCTGGTGGCCATTAGTGTGCTGCGCCATTCGGGCGTCCTTGATTGGGTGGTGAAGTTGATGGCGTGGATGTTTGCGCAGATGGGCTTCAACACGGACTTCACGCCTGCACTGCCGACGGCACTCATGAAGCCTATTAGCGGAAGCGGTGCGCGTGCCATGATGATCGACGCGATGAAAACCTACGGCGTCGATTCATTTGTGGGGCGACTCGCCTGTGTGTTTCAGGGAACCACGGACACCACGTTCTATGTTGTGGCGCTCTACTTTGGATCGGTCGGTATCGCCAAAATTCGCTACGCGTTGACGTATGGCCTGCTCGCCGAACTCGCCGGCGTAATCGCGGCCGTGTGGGTGGCGTATTTGTTTTTCCACTAGGTCGAGCTTGCTTGTGAATCGTTGTAGGGCCACATGCATACCAGTCGCGAAGCCATTGCTGGCCTCGCCGCTTTTGGTCGCATGTACGGTCGTTGCGCTCAGCACCGGCGCGCTTGCGATGGACATTAAGCGCCTCGACGACACGCTGATCCTCTCCGGCGTCGTCGTACAGCCCGACCTTGATCGCATCAAAAAGGAATTTGCGAAACCGCCAGCGATCACGCACGTGGTGCTTCGTAACTCAATGGGTGGCAACAGTTGGACGGGCTACCGCCTCGGGGAATTGTTTCGTGAAAAAGTTGTGACGACCGTCGTGTCCGGCCACTGCGTGTCGTCGTGTTCGCGCCTATTTCTCGGAGGAAAGACTCGCATGTTTTCCGACGACTTTCCGGCGAGCCTCACCTATGTTGGGTTCCATGGGCACTACGATTTCGACAAGCTCAACACCGCATCCGTCGAGAAAAACGATCTTGCGGGCTGGACGTTGAAATTCACCGATCACAAGGTCGACCCGAAGCTCATGCGCCGTTGGATTGAGATCGAGCGCCGCGCCAGCGACATGCGCTTCTACCCACCTGCAGCGGCTAAACGCTTTGGGCAAGTGGTGGCGCTATGCCAAGGCACAGAATCATTGCGCCCGCAGCAGTGCGAAAAGATCACCACCAACGCTTTCGCGCAGGGCATCGTCACCACGCCGGCGACGTACTCCAGTCCCGACGCCGGGACGCTGCCGTATAAATTGCGCGAGACTCGGTACCCAAGCACCAACTTCGCCACACTCACGCAACCCGAACGCTTGCCCGCGCGCTCGCCCGCCGCACGACGCGATTTCGATCTGTTCAACCACGCCGCGCTGCCCCGCGCATTTGCCGTGACCGCCTCCGGCGCAGCATGGGGTTGGAGCGCCAACAGCGCCAAGTCGGATGAACTGGCGCTGAACGCGTGCCGCGTCATGGCCGCACGAAAGAACCGCAACGCGCCGTGCATGCTCTACGCGGTGGATGAGCGCGTGGTGTACGGCGCGCCTTGAAACCTCGGCCTGGGAACGGCGCCGCCTACAATTCACGCCATGAAAAAAACGCGCGTTCTAGTCCTTGCCGGCGGCCAGTCCGGCGAACATGAAGTCTCAATCAATAGTGCGCGTAGCGTGCTTAAGGCATTGCCGCAAGACAAATTTGACGTGACCTCGGTGGTCATCGCGCGGGATGGCCGGTGGCTGCCTGCGCCAGAGTCACAGAAGGCGCTGGAACATGGCAGCGCGGCCACGGGTGGCGATTTGGTGCTGCATCAGGCGTCCACGGCCGAAGGTTTTGATGTCGTCTTCCCGATTCTGCACGGGCCCAACGGCGAGGACGGCACCGTGCAAGGCATGTTGAAGCTCGCGGGCATTGCCTGCGTAGGGTCAAGCGTGCTCGGCAGCGCGGTGTCGATGGACAAAGTGATGACCAAGGCGGTGCTTGCCTCGCACGGCATTCCGCAGGTGGGCTACTGCTTGGTGACGCGCGCGGAATACGCGAGCGCGCCCGACATGGCGATCGCCAGAATTCATTCGCTCGGCTTCCCGGTATTCGTGAAACCCGCGAACTTGGGCTCCAGCGTGGGTATTTCTAAGGCAAAGACGGACGAGGAACTACACGCGGCACTGAAAGTCGCGTTCGAACTCGACCGCCGCGTCATCGTGGAGGCCGCGACCAACGGCAAGCCGCGCGAAATCGAAGTCGGGATTTTGGGCAACGACGACCCGAAAGCGAGCCCCGTTGGCGAACTGACCTTTGACAGCGAGTTCTACGACTACGAAACGAAATACACCGCAGGCAAGGCGGAGATGCACATCCCCGCGAAGCTGCCAACGGCGATCGCCGAGCGCGCCCGTGCTCTGGCGCTCGAAGCGTTCAAGGCGCTCGATTGCGCGGGCTTGGCGCGAGTGGATTTCTTCTACGTCGAAGGGACGGGTGAGTTGTTCCTCAACGAAGTCAACACGATGCCCGGCTTCACCAAAACCTCGATGTATCCCGAACTGTGGCGGGCCGCGGGCGTGAGCTACAGCGATCTTGTGTCGCGCCTAGTGGAACTCGCGCTCGAGCCACGCTAGGCGTCCGCGCAACACACGCGTCGGACTCAGATCGCCGCCAGCACACCCTAGTTTCCGTCGTTGTCAGCTTTCCGCGTTTAGCGACTGCTGTACGGCCATTTCAGCGCTTTTTATCGTACTGTCGACTAAGCGCAATAATCGCGTCTATCGACCGCCCGCTGGTCGATTAACGCAAAAAGCTGTATCCACAGCTTCCGTCCGAGGGCGTCGCATATAACCCGCACGCCTTGAGCGTGATTGACACCTGTCAACACATAGAAAGCATTCCGCAGTAGCATTCCGCTGTCAATTTTCCTTCGCGACTCGTTTGAAGCGCGTTGCACGCCAGTGGCCCGCACCACGCAGGCTATTGCCGCGCATCACGCCTCCAACGGTAACGTCTCCGTCTGATACCCCTCTGCAATGTCTGAAGTCACTTCAAATCCGCCCCCAGAATCTATGCAACCGGTGCCGCCCGATGCGCCGCTGCCGCACCGCAAAGTCATTCGCTCATGGCTAACGCCGCTATCGCAGCGAACGACGCTCTACCCGATCTTGCTGCTGATATTTGATTACGTCTTGCTCTTTGCAGCACTGTCAGCAACCGTGTACTTCTCGCATTGGGCAGCGAAGCTTTTGTTTGGTGTCGTCGCGGGCTTCATCATTGGCCGCATCTTCATCATCGGTCACGACGCCTGCCACCAAAGTCTGACGCCGCATCGCGGGCTCAACAAGGTGCTGGGCCGCATCGCTTTCCTGTCGTCGATCACCCCCTACAGTCTGTGGGATGTCGGCCACAACGTGGTGCACCACGGATTCACCAACTTGAAGGGCGTCGATTTCGTCTGGGCGCCGCACACCAAGGCTGAGTTTCAGTCGCTCAGCAAGACTCAGCGTGTGCTCGACCGCATCTACCGCAGCGGTTGGGCACCCGGCCTGTACTACATGATCGAAATTTGGTGGGGCCGCATGTTCTACCCGAGCAAGAAGCAAATGCCGACGCGCCGTCCCGTGTTCCTGCTCGACAACCTACTGGTCACGGCCTACGCCGCCGTATGGATCGGCGCGCTGTGGTTCGCCGCGAACGCTACCGGCCAATCGGTGTGGCTAACGCTCTTCATGGGCTTTGTGGTGCCGTTCTTATTCTGGTGCGCGATGATTGGCTTTGCGGTGTATGTGCATCACACCCACACCGCAGTGTCATGGCACGCCGAGCGCTCAGCGTGGAGCAAGGCGCAGCCCTTCGTGTCCACCACCGTGCACTTGACCTTCCCGCTGCGTATCGGTGCGCTGATGCACCACATCATGGAACACACCGCGCACCACGTGGACATGAGCATTCCGCTGTACAAGCTGAAGCAAGCGCAAAGCAAGATCGAGGCGATGCTGCCTGAGCGCATCGTGGTGCAGAAGTTCTCCTGGCGTTGGTATTTTGAGACCGCGCGCAAGTGCAAGCTCTATGACTTCTCCGCACAATGTTGGACGGACTACCAAGGCCGTCCAACGAGCGTTCCGGCCGCCGCTTAGCTGCGCCGCCGATAAATAAAAAACGGCGCATATGCGCCGTTTTTTGTGTCCGAAGCTTTCGCGGCGGTTACTGTTTGCGGTTGTATTCCTGCACGGTTTGCCATGCCACTGATTGCAGATGCTTGGCCGTCGCCGCGTCCAATCCAGCCGTGTAGGTATTGCCCTCGGGGTTGGTTTTGTAAAGTGATGCCAACACCGTGCACGCCGCGAGGTATGTGCCGGCCAAGCTTGGGTGGCGTTTATCGGCGACATAGAGATTCAACTCTGGTCGCGCCTTAATGGATGCGGCAAATGCGAGACCGGCGGGAATCACTTGCGCTTTGTTCGCGCGACCCGCGTTGGTGTACTCGGCGGCCAGCTGTTCGGTCATTTCTGGCTTGTCAGCGTACGCCCAGGACATAAAGAAGACAGGACGGGCGCCGTGCTTGCGTGCAATGTCACTGTTCTTCTTCGCATGCTCAAAGAACACGGGTCGCAATTGCGGATGAATTGGACATTGACTGCAATCCATCATCATGACGACGTCAAACGGCTTGGTGAACGTGTTGAACACCACGTTGTTATTGCGATCAAACGAGTATGAAGCTACGCCGTTAGGCTTGAAGTGTGCCTCGACATCGTGCCAGTTGATGCCTGACCCGCTGATCGTGGCCGAAACATTGCGATGCCCGGTCTTGTCAGGCATTGTCGATCCGCTTATGAGCTGGCCGACGTGGCCATGCATGCTGTTGTTGTAATAGAAAAAACTATTGCCCACCCAGAGTACCGCTTTGGGCGTTGTAGTGGCGTCGGCTGAGGCGGCCACCGGAACCGGCTGTGTTGAAGCGCACGCGCCCAAAAAAAGCGCGAGTCCAGCGCCAGCCGCTAAGCGTAAAGTTTTGGTAAATGGGGTGTTCATGAAGAGTGTCCTTTTGAGTCTTGAATTGCTGTGCGCGTCGCAAGTGAGTCGCTCGTTCAACAGAGTGCACCCTTTTACTCCTAGCTGGTGTCGCTCGCCTTTCTGACATTCCAATTTATCGACCCACGCAGTTACTATCTGAAATCCGATAGCCCTCATCGTATTGCATGCAACCCAGCCAAATCGACGAAGCCGCTGCGCTCATTAGCCAACATTGGAAAGACGGCACACGGATGCCACTTATCCCTGCACGATGCCGGCCCGAAAGTCGCGCCGATGGCTTTGCAGTGCAGGCTGCCGCGGCGCGGTTGCTCTGCCAAGCAACTCTTGGTTGGAAGATTGCAGCGAGTAGCGTGGCCGGTCAAAGGCATATCGGCGTTGACGGCCCGCTGGCGGGCAGACTGCTTGCACAGCAGGTGCTCAATGCCGGCGCCAACGAGGCCAATCGCATTGATCTGCGAAACAACATCTTGCGAGTCGCAGAACCTGAATTCGTGTTTCGGATGGCGCGACCTCTGCCGCGGCGTGACGTAACGCGCAACCCGTATGGCCAAGACGAAGTCATGAATGCGGTCGATAGCTTGCACCTAGCCATAGAGATTCCCGACACGCGCTTGAGTGACTATGTCAATGCTGGCGCGGCCTCGTTGATCGCTGATTTCGCGTGCGCCTGCTGGTGGGTGGTTGGCCCCGAAGTGACCGTTGCTTGGCCCGAAATAGACCTCTCAAGGCACGCAGTGACCGCTCACAGGAATGGGCGGGAGGTGGCAACGGGAAGTGGTGCGAATGTGCTCGGCGATCCACGGATCGCGCTCACCTGGATTGCCAATGAATTGGCGACTCACGAATGCGGCTTACAGGCGGGCGACTACGTAACGACGGGTACGAGCGTCGTGCCCGTTCCGATTGAACCGGGCGACACCGTGATGATGGACTTCGGCGTTTTGGGTTGCATATCTGCGGGTTTCACACCCAACTAACGCAAACCACGGGGCGACTATTTCTTCGGCGCGGTTTCTTGCATTTTTTTAAGTTGCGCTAACCAGTCAGTCCAGTCAACTGGGCCAGTGTCAAATCGCTTCTTAAGGCTCCCCAACACGTTAGCCCAAGCGCGGTCAAAGTACGTATACGCCTTGTCCCATTCGCCGCCCTCGCCCCAACCCGTGTGATGAAGCGTGACGCGCGTAGTCTTGTCATCCACCGCGAAAAAACGCACGACGACGAAGGTTCGCTGCGCGCGCGCCAAAGGCAAACTCGGTGGTGCGTTCCAATCGAATGAAATCATTTTCTTCGGATCAATCGCCATAAAGCGCATGTCGTCAGCGCCTCGCTCGCCTGGGGCCGCCAATGGGTTGATATGTATTTGAAACGGTCCGCCGACTCGCGCGTCAATCACTGCGTCCGGCGCAAAGAAACTAGTGATTCCCTCGCGTGTCGTCCACGCGTTCCACGCCGCATCGAGCGATGCAGCAACGACAACTTCTTTGTCCAGCGCGCGCTCAGCGGCGAGTGTTGGAAACACGCAAAGCAGTGAACACACCGCCACGATGCCAAGACGTCTCATGAAAATTCGGCACATCATTCGCTCTCCTCAATCTGGAAACGCATTGGCAAAATGCAATCGTCAGTCACTCGATACGACGCGGTTGCGACCTGAATGTTTCGCACGATACAACCGTTGGTCCGCGAGCGAAACGAAATGCTCCATTGATCGTTCCGTATCGCCCATAGACCGACTGTGTGCGAGGCCTGCGCTGGTTGTTACGGCAAGGCCGGGCGCTATGTCGGTCCATATTTCGCGCTCGACCTCGGCGCGTATACGTTCGGCCACCGCGCACGCCTGCTGTTCGTTTTCCACGGACAATAGCAGGGCGAATTCTTCGCCTCCTAATCGCGCCGCCATGTCTTCGCTACGACGGTCTCGACGCAGCAAAATCGCGAAACGCTTCAGAACTGCATCACCGATGGCGTGCCCATACTGGTCGTTCACGAGCTTGAAATGGTCTAAGTCGAACATCACTAATGCAAAGCCGCGGCTCGCCTCGACGCCTTCGAGCAAACTTCCAAGGCGACGATCAAATGCACGGCGATTGGCCAGCCCCGTCAATGCGTCTTCGCTCGCGAGGCGCGTCCATTGATCGGCCAGCCGTGCGATTTCTACGCGCTGCTCCAACTTCACGGCGGCTATGTGCGCTGCATCGTCGCGAATTTTTCGCTCAAGCAAGCGTGTTTGTTTGAGCGCAGCCAACGCGGCGCGGTGATCGTCAATCGACTCGTAAACCTGTGAAAGCTCCTCCCACGTGCTAGCCAGTTCGCGCGGGTTTCCCCCTTTGAGCAAGGAGATAGCACGCTCGAACACACTGATGGCTTCATGCGGCCGCCCAAGCGCTTGCAAGACCGCGCCGATGTGGCTCTTGGTGACCGCGGAATGCCCACGTAAACCCAACGAGTTTTGAATTGCAAGCGCCCGCCGCAACGTTTCCAACGCTAGGTTCAAATCTCCAACGTAGCGCGCTGCAATGCCCGCATTCCCCAGCGCCATGGCATTGAGTCGTACCAAATCGCGCGCTGCCACGTCGTCCGCAAACGCAAGCCAATCATGCAACAAGGCACCGTACGTTGCACGCGTTTGCTCGCCGCTACCGGCAGTACTGCTCGCCAAACGACTTTGCGCAGCGATAAGCGAATAGCGCGCATGAAAAATGCGCTCTGGCGACTTTGCGTGCGCCTCAAGAAGAGGGATGCACTGCTCCAATAAATCAATCGCTTGCTGATGTCGACCAAGCACGGAATACGATATTGCTAAAGTGCGCCAAGCACGAGCCAGCAACTCGTGATCCAAGCGTGCTTTGGCGATCGCCTGACATTCGGCCGCGATGTCAATTGCGCGACCATGATCCTCAAGCGTCTGAAGCGCGAAGGCCAATGAAAGGTTGGCTTCGGCGACCAACAGCGAGTCGTTGAGCGGCAGCGCCAGCTCGCGCGCTTGAGTGGCTGCACGCAGCGCATCCAGCGGTTTTCCCAAGGTCACGAGAGCGTTGCACTTCATGCAAAGCAACATCGGACGCTCCGCACCCGAACACGTGGCAAGAGCATCGCGCGATGCGTCGAGCGCAACCTGCAGGCGACCAGCCTCCAAGTGCGAGGCGATGAGCGCTGCTGCTGGGTTCAGCGGATAAGCGACGGTGTAAATTGAGGGGCCTCTAAAGTCATGTAATCGCGGTTTGTTACTTGCGGCGACGTGGATCCTTCCCGCCCGGTTCGCGAATTGTGCTGCATATTTTCTTACATAAATGAGCATTTGACCCACGATTCGGCGATTATTGGACGCCAAACTTGGCCAATCGACATTGCACAAAACGTGGCTGCATCGACCGCGCGGCGGTCGTTTGCATAAAAAAGCTGTACACAACCTTGACTGTAGCGCGTCCACAACGCTGTTTACTGCGAAAATAGCGATCCACCGCAACGTGACCAAGTAATGTGAACGTATCGTCAAGCCTTGCAGCGATCGCGCTCTCTTTGAGCGTCATCCTCGTTGCGAGCTGCTCCAGCCCCAGCACGTTGAAACTTAACTCGACGCACGCAGAAGTCAGGGCTTCCGTTGGAGCCCCCACGACGCAACAGAAAACCGCCACGGGTGAGCGCTGGGCTTACAGCACAGCCCCCGAAGGCTCGCATGTCTGGTTACTGGATTTTGATAGTTCAGGTCGGCTCATTAGCAGCGTACAGGGACTCACATTTGAACGGATTCAGCGTGTGCGCGAAGGTGACTCACAAGCGCAAGTTGAAGCGCTACTCGGACCGTCATATTGGTCCCTTCGGTATCCCGATCGCCCTCGCGAGATCACCCACGTGTATCGGTTCAGCCAGGACGCGAAACCGATGTGCTTTTACGTAGGTTACGACAGCCAAGCCGTCGTAACCGGCATCGGGATGCAGCAAGAAGAGCGCACCCCGCCGCGCCTAGGTCGCCCGTGCTAGACCACGTCAAACGTGCGTTGTGCGTCATGAACGGCTCCGAAAAATTAAGCTACTAGCCAAGAAGTACACGACATGACGTTGCCAAAGAATCACCTAGAACTCCTCTCACCCGCCCGCGATGCTGAAATCGGGCGGCAGGCGGTGCTGCACGGCGCGGACGCGGTTTATATCGGTGGGCCGTCGTTCGGTGCACGGAGCAAAGCGGATAACTCGGTGGCCGACATTGCCGCGCTGACGTCGTTCGCGCATCGGTACGGATCGCGCATTTTTGTGACCGTCAACACTATCTTGCACGACAACGAGTTAGAAAGCGCGCGCCGGTACATCGCTGAGCTCTACGACGCAGGCGTTGACGCCTTGATCGTGCAAGACATGGGGATTTTGGAATTAGACATTCCGCCCATTGCCCTGCACGCCTCAACGCAGTGCGACATTCGCACTGTTGAGAAGGCTAAATTTCTCGGTGACGTGGGTTTCTCGCAGCTTGTGCTCGCGCGAGAATTGACGTTGCAACAAATCGCCGCGATGCGCGCAGCAGTCAACCCTGACGTACCACTTGAATACTTCGTGCACGGCGCACTCTGTGTCGCTTTCTCGGGCAATTGCTACATCAGCGAAGCACACACCGGACGCAGCGCGAATCGCGGCTCATGCTCGCAAGAATGCCGACTGCCTTACACGCTCGAAGACGCTCAAGGCCGCGTCGTCGCGTTCGACAAGCATTTGTTGTCGATGAAGGACAACGACCAAAGCGCCAACCTTGCAGCGCTCATTGACGCCGGCATTCGTAGTTTCAAAATCGAAGGTCGCTACAAAGACACAGGCTATGTGAAGAACATCACTGCACACTACCGCACATTGATCGATGGCATTCTCGAAGCGCGCCCGGAACTCGCGGCTGCGTCGCATGGACACTGCACCTACAGCTTCACACCCGACCCGGACAAAACGTTTAATCGCAGCAACACCGACTACTTTGCCACGGGTCGCAAGATGGATATCGGCGCGTTTGATGCGCCTGCCCACGTTGGTTTGCAACTTGGTGTAGTGACGCGCGTTGCGGCGGATTGGTTTGAAATCTCGACAAGCGCGGATGAGAGCATTGCCAATGGTGACGGCCTAACGTGGATGCACAAGCGCGAAGTGAAAGGCACGCAAGCCAACGTGGCCAAGCAATTCGGCGACGCTTGGCGCGTTACGCCCAATGTGTCAATGCGTGAATTGCAAGGCTTAGCAGTCGGTACACCAATCAGCCGCAACCGCGATCACGCGTGGGAGCTGGCGCTCGCAAAAAAATCGTCCGAGCGACGAATCGATGTCGATATGCACTTTGCTGAAACGACAGATGGTTTCTCGCTGTCGGTTGCAGATATGACTGGCGCGAGCGCGACGGCCTCAACGCAACTAGCGCACGATCCTGCGCAAAACGCCGAGCGCGCCGAGGCGAGTCTTCGCGAAAACATTGGCAAACTGGGCAACACTATTTTTGCTGCGCGCGATGTCGCGATCGACTGGTCGCAGGCGTGGTTCATTCCCGCGTCAACAGTCAACGCGCTCCGCCGTGATGCCATAGAAAAACTCGAGGCCGCACGCGCCGCGAACATGCCGAAATGGACGCGAGCTGCGGCTGTCATGCCACCCGCCATTTACCCCGAAGCGTCACTCAGCTATCTCGCCAACGTATACAACCAAGCCGCGCGAGACTTCTATGCGCGTCACGGCGTAAAGCTCATCGCGGACGCATACGAAGCGCACACTGAGGGTAACGAAGTGCCGGTGATGGTCACCAAGCACTGCCTACGCTTTTCTTTCAATCTCTGTCCGAAGCAAGCCAAGGGGGTACAAGGTGTGCAGGGCCAAGTGCGCGCAGAACCCATGACGCTCATTAGCGGCGGCGATCGCCTCACGCTCAAGTTCGATTGCAAGCCTTGCGAGATGCATGTCATGGGCAAGATGCGACCACACATCTTGCGTTCACCGCCGCCGTCGCTCGTTCCACCCACCGTTGGCGCGCCGCTCAAGTTCTACGCAAAGCGACCCAAAGAAACCACTGGTGTTTAGCGTAGAGGTGTCGAGAAACGCGTGAGCGTTAGGTGACGAAGCAATGACATCGCTTCACCGGCCGCGCGCGGCTCAGTCCGCGCCTAAACGCGCCTAGGGTCGATAAAAATAAGGCACCACACAAAGCGCGATACCAACCGCGATAAGCCATATTGTGCTCGGCACGA
>DAINAJ010000010.1:9768-37430 GCA_036733505.1 Casimicrobium sp. | reverse complement strand
CGTGCATTGACATCGTGCGCCACCAAACACTTCGTTTTGATGAGACGACGAAACTCGCGTCGCGATTCAAACGGTTCATCGGTGCTGACTTTTCTGAATTGGCTCCTGAATAATAATCCTCGTACAGCCCGACGGAGCGCGAAGCCCAAATGCTCGCATCCGGGTTCCCGTAACCTAATCGCGAAGCGATCACTATCTGACTTTGGCGCCCCGTCACCCCGCGCCGAGGAGCGGAGCAACGGGCGGTCGTAGACCCGCACCATGAGCCCACTGGTTGCGCGTTAGCGCAACTTTCGGGCGATTTGTGCGGGTCCCGCCCGTTGCGAGCACCACAGGGAACAGCGGGGTTCGGGGCGAGCTTTTTGGTTACTTTTTGGCGGCGCAAAAGGTAACTCGCCGTCAGGCGAAACGAAGCCGGGGCAAACGAATCCTCCCATCCCATCAAACCTTCGCTGCGCTCAGGGACAACGGGCAATTAGCGCTTCGCGGGTTTACGCGCTGGATCCCCGGCTTGCGCCGAGGATGACGGCATTCGAGAGGATGACGTTCGCGGCGAATCCACGTGCGTTGTTATCAATTTGGGTGCGGTGAACCGGCACCCTACGTCGTCCTCCGGGCGAACGGAGAAATGGGCGATCTCGGTCGCCCAATACAATACCTGTATGGCCATTCATGATGATTCTTTGCTTCCTGCCCGCAGTGCTGCGGCGCCCGTTGACCGCATCATTGCGCCGGCGAGTGAGAGCTTGCAAGAAGAGGCGCTTGAGCGGGCGTTGCGCCCGAAGCACTTGGACGAGTACATCGGCCAAGAAAAAATTCGTGGACAGCTTTCGATCTTCATCGAGGCCGCTCGCACGCGCAAGGAGCCGCTCGATCATGTGTTGCTCTTTGGGCCGCCAGGGTTAGGCAAGACAACGCTCTCGCACATCATCTCGCGCGAGATGGGTGTGACGTTGCATCAAACGTCCGGCCCGGTGCTGGAAAAGAAGGGCGATCTGGCGGCGCTGCTGACGAACCTTGAGCCTAACGATGTGTTGTTCATCGACGAGATTCATCGCATAAGCGCGGTGCTCGAAGAAACGCTCTACAGCGCGATGGAAGACTACGCGATTGACATCATGATCGGCGAGGGGCCGGGTGCGCGATCAGTGAAGCTCGACTTGCCGCCGTTTACGCTCGTGGGTGCGACGACGCGTGCCGGCATGCTGACCAATCCGCTGCGCGACCGTTTCGGCATCGTCGCGCGGCTGGAGTTTTATAGCGACGAAGAGCTCTCGCGCATCGTGGCACGTTCCGCCAATTTATTGGGCGTGAATATGGACGGCGCGGGCGCGATTGAGGTTGCAAAACGCTCGCGCGGGACGCCGCGAATCGCGAACCGATTGCTCCGTCGCGTGCGCGACTTCGCGGAAGTCAAAGCACGTGGTCACGTCACGCGTGAAGTCGCCGACGCAGCGCTGGTGATGCTCGACGTTGATTCGAGCGGGCTCGACGTGATGGATCGCAAATTGCTGCAAACCATCGTGGAGAAATTCTCCGGTGGTCCGGTCGGCGTCGATAACCTCGCCGCCGCGATTAGCGAAGAGCGCGAGACCATCGAAGACGTGATCGAGCCGTATTTGATTCAGCAGGGCTATGTGCAGCGCACGAGCCGCGGTCGCATGGCCACGGCGCGGGCATATCGCCATTTTGGCCTTGTTCCGCCGGCGGCAATGGGTAACGGCGAATTGTTCTCGGAGTGACCATGTTTTCGATTCCCGTCCGCATTTACTATGAAGACACCGACGTTGGTGGTGTTGTGTATTACGCCAACTATCTGCGTTTTCTGGAGCGCGCGCGCACTGAGTGGCTGCGCGCGGCGGGATTTGAACTGGACGTGATTCAGCGCGATATGAAAGCGGTGTTTGTGGTGCGTCGCGTGGAGGCGGACTATCACCAGCCCGCGCTCCTTGGAAATTTGGTCACCGTTACCGCTGAGCCTACCGACGTTGGCGCGAGTCGCCTCCTAATTCGCCAGCGCGTTTTGCGCTCGAAACCCGACGGTAGCGATGAACTGTTGCTTTCGGCGACGGTCACACTCGCATTCATCGCGAGTGACTTGTCCGGCCCCATCCGCATGCCGCCAGCACTTCGTGCAGCGATGAAATCCACGCTCCCAACATCGAATCTCGAATGAAACCCACAGCCGACCTATCTTTCGTTCATCTCATCACCGGCGCGAGTTTGCCGGTGCAACTGGTGATGTTGTTGCTCGTTGGCCTGTCCGTGTGGTCCTGGTGGTTGATTTTTTACAAGGGCGGCGTGCTCAAACGTGCGGCGAGCAAAAACAGCTCATTTGACGAATCGTTTTGGCAGGGCTCGGATTTGAATCAGCTGTACAAACAGGTGGGCGAGGGCGGCGAGAAGTTTGGTCCTCAAGCAAACGTGTTCGCAGCGGGCTTCCGTGAGTTTATTAAGCAAAAGCGACAATCGACGACATCGCGCGAGGCGGTGGTTGACGGTACGCGCCGTGCGCTTAAAGCGGCGATGCAGCGCGAACTCGACACGCTGGAGCATCAGTTGCCGGGCCTCGCCACGGTCGCGAGTGTGAGCCCGTACATCGGGCTCTTGGGTACTGTGTGGGGCATCATGAATTCGTTTCGCGGTCTCGCGAGCGTCGGTCAAGCCACACTTGCGCAGGTCGCGCCGGGCATCGCCGAGGCGCTAATTGCCACCGCCATTGGTCTCTTCGCGGCGATCCCCGCCGTGGTGGCGTACAACCGCTTTCAGGCGCAGCTTGATCGCATCAACGTGCAGCTCGAAACCTTTGCGGAAGAGTTTTTAAACATTTTGCAGCGTCAGGCTTAGGGCGAACGAAAATGCGCCGCCGCAAACTTGTTAGTCAGATTAACGTCGTGCCGTTCATCGACGTGATGCTGGTGCTACTAATCGTTTTCATGATCGCCACGCCTGCGCTGCGCACGGGGGAGATCGATTTACCCAGCGTCGGGCAGTCGCTCACCGCAAGCCAAGCCGATCCGATTGAGGTGACGATCAAGGCTGATGGTTCGCTCTCACTAATGGAGGGCGGCAAGGCTGTCGCGGGCCGCTTTTCGCGCGCAACGCTCGTCACGCGCGTGCTTGAATTGCAAAAAACGCGCGAGCGTTCCGTGGTGATCGCGGCGGACAAGAACGTGAAGTACGACGAGGTAGTGAGCCTGCTCGGCGCGCTGCATGCGCAGGGCGTGAAACGCGTGGGCCTCGTTGCCAAAGAAGGCGGCTAGCTCGCTCCGCGCATGGACGCCTCAAAAAGCAAAGCCCTGATCGGCACAATCGCAGTGCATGTTGTGCTCGTCGCGGGGCTGATTTTTAGCGTGCGCTGGAAGCACGTCGAGAACACGCCGGTTGCGGTTGAGCTCGTCACGCGCGCGTCAAGCGCCGCGCCTGCACCGACGGCCATGCCCGCGCCGCCGACACCAACGCCTGCACCGCTGCCCGCACCCACGCCGCCACCTCCCGCGACGAAAGCGCCACCACCGCCGCCGCGCCCGGCACCGGTGCAACCACCGCCGGTCGCCAAGGTTGCGCCGACACCGCCCGCGCCGACGGCGGCGGATATCTCGCGCGAGAAGGCCAAGCAAGAGGCCGAGCGCAAACGCATTGAGAGCGAAAAGCAAGCGGCTGAATCTGCAAAGGAAAAGCTGCGGAAAGAAACCCTAAAACGCGAAGCCGATGCGGCGGCCGCGAAGGCTCAAGCGTTGGCGCAGTCCAAAGAAAAAGCGCGGCAAGACGCGTTGAAAAAAGAAGCGGATCAGGAAGTTGCAAAGAAGCAAGCGGCACAGCGGGCTGCGGACCTAAAAGCCGCGCAGGAAAAAGCGCTGAAAGAGCAGCAAGCCGCCGCTGCCGCGCAAGCCGCAGCGGAAAAGGCTGCCCGAGACGCCGCCGAGCGCGCCGAAGCGCAGCGTGTGGCGAAAGCGGCCGAGGCTGCGGCGGCGAGGGCGAGAGCGAAAGCCGAGGGCGAATACGTGGCGAAGATTCGCAGCAAAGTGCTGGGCAACATCATCATGGCGAGCGAAATCTCAGGAAATCCCGAAGCCGTTTTTAGTGTGACGCAAATGCCAACGGGCGAAATCCTCGACATCAAACCGGTGCGCTCCAGCGGCAACAAAGCTTACGACGATGCCGTAGAACGCGCGATTCGCAAATCGTCGCCGCTGCCAAAACCTGACCAGCCCGAACTGTTCCAGCGCCAGCTCACGCTGAAATTCCGACCGCAGGATTAGTTACAGCTTTTTGGCTTGAACGACAGCTGAATGGACTTTACAGCCAATTTTATTGGTTAGTCGATAATAGCGAAAAATAGCGGGGAACGACTGCCTGGCTGCCGTTCCCTATAAAAAGCTGTTGCGCGGATTCGCTGCGCAACACGGGTCGCAGCCACGCAACTAGCGATTACCTTCACCGCGCCGATAAATCACGTAATACGTGAGCCCGACTAGAACGCTGCCGCCAAGCAAATTGCCTGCAATCACGGGCAGGAGATTGCCGAACATGCCCGCCCATGTAACCGTCGGCGCTCCCCCCGCTCCTAAAGCGCCATGTTCAATGAGGATCGCCAACGGCATCAAGTACATGTTCGCGATACTGTGCTCAAAGCCAGCCGCAACGAATGCTGCGACGGGCAAAACGATTGCCACGGCCTTATCCACCACCGTGCGGCCAGCCATCGTCATCCACACCGCCATGCACACCAGCACGTTGCACAGCGCGCCGCGAAAGAGCGCCTGCCACGCCGGCAAATCTTGCTTCGCTTGCGCGATCTTCACGACGGTTTTGCCAATGGCGCCGCCATTCATGTCGGTGTGGCCACTGGCATAAACAAGGAGCGCCAACCCTGCTGCGCCAACGAAATTCGCAGCGCATACGAGCCCCCAATTTCGCAGCACTTCACGCGTCGTGATCTTGCCATCCGCCCACGCCATCACCAGCAAATTGTTGCCCGTGAAGAGCTCCGCACCGGCAACAACGACCAGCAGCAGTCCGAGCGAAAACACCACACCGCCAAGCACTTGACTAACAGCGAAGCTAAGCGTGGCATCGGACTTCACCAATACGAAAAAAAGCGCACCCAAACCAATGAACGCGCCAGCGAGTACGCCCAACATCAACAGCGGCAGCGTTGCCATGCGGGCTTTGGTTACGCCTACTGTTTCCACGCGCATCGCGATTTCGCGTGGCGAGTAGGCGTCAAATCCGTTGAGTTCTGACATTGCGTAATCCTCCGGTTTTAGGCGCGATCAAAGCGCTTCGAGTTCTGCGAGATCGAACCCCGCGGCGAGCCTAGCCTCGCGGTTAAACGGACCGCGCAGTTTCGGCGCGCGGTACTGCGCCGCTAACGAAGCATAGGTGTCGTGCACGTCGATATTTCGCTCGGCGCACACATGGCGATACCAACGATTGCCCACCGCAACATGACCAATTTCATCGCGCAAAATAATGTCGAGAATCGCCGCGCCTTGCTTATCACCGGCAGCGGCGAGCTTGGCGCGAATCGGCGGCGAGGCATCCAGTCCGCGCGCCTCCAGCGTACGCGGTACAAGCGCTAATCGCGCGAGCAAATCGCCCTGCGTTTTCTCGGCCATTTCCCACAAACCGTTGTGTGCAGGAAAATCTCCGTACGAAAAGCCATGCGTAGCTAGATGATCACGCAGCAAACAAAAATGCGTTGCCTCCTCAAAGGCCACCCGCGCCCACTCCCGATAAAACGGGTCGGGCATGCCGGCAAAGCGCCAAACAGCATCAAGCGCGAGATTGATGGCGTTGAATTCGATGTGACAGAGCGCGTGAATGAGCGTCGCACGGCCCTCAACGCTTCCGAGCGCCCGATGCGGCAATTCCTTGGGTGACACCAAGACTGGTCGCGACGGGCGCCCCGGCAGGCCTTCTGGCGTGGGAATCGCTTCAGCCGCACCCACAGGCACCGACTGCACGTCGATGGCGTGCACCAATGCGCATTTCGTCGTCGGATCGTCGGTGCGGAGCGCTTCAAGGCAAAGTTGGCGGAGCGTGGACATGGCGTGGTCGGTCAGTTGGGCGCAGAAGCGAGGAATTGCTGTCATTTTCGCCGGGCACGGCTTTAGCGTACTGATTTAGCGCAGTCGTCGATAATTACGGGTTAAGTCGTTTCCACGCTCGAATCTCACGGGCGCACAGCAGTTTCTCGTATGCACATCCATATTCTCGGCATTTGCGGCACCTTCATGGGTGGCCTCGCAGCGCTCGCGCGCGAAGCCGGCCACAAGGTCACCGGCTGTGATGCCAACGTCTACCCGCCGATGTCGGATCAGCTCACTGCGCTCGGCATTGATTTGATCGAGGGCTACAGCGTAGAGCAAATCAATTTGAAGCCCGATTGCTTCGTCGTGGGCAATGTCGTCACGCGCGGCAACCCTTTGATTGAGGCGATTCTCGATGCGAACCTTGATTACGTGTCCGGCCCGCAATGGTTGGCCGATCATGTGTTGCGCGGACGCTGGGTGCTGGGTGTCGCGGGCACGCACGGCAAGACGACCACCACGTCGATGCTCGCGTGGATTCTTGAATACGCAGGACTGAAACCAGGCTTTTTGATTGGTGGCGTAGCAAAGGACTTTGGCGTGTCGGCGAAACTGGGTGACACGTCAAAAGACATTTCGCATCACGGCGCACCGTTCGTGATCGAAGCTGACGAGTACGACACCGCGTTTTTCGATAAACGTAGCAAGTTTGTGCACTACCACCCGCGTACGTTGGTGCTCAATAACCTTGAGTATGACCACGCCGATATCTTTCCAGACGTCGCCGCGATTCGTCGCCAGTTTCATCATGTCGTTCGCACTGTGCCGTCGACCGGCCGCATTATCAGCAACGGCAACGACACCGAACTCGCAGAAACACTTGCGATGGGCTGCTGGAGCGAACGCGAACTATTTGGCGTCGAGCAGGGCTGGCATTTTGTGGGCAATACACAGGTGGATTTCGGCGGCGAACGCTTCGGCGATTTGCAGCTTGAGATGCCTGGCACCCACAACCGTCAAAACGCGCTCGCCGCAATTGCGGCGGCACGTCACGCAGGCGTGCATCCGTCAAAAGCGATCGAAGCGCTTGCGAAATTTGCGGGTGTGCGCCGTCGCATGGAGCTGCGCGGTGAAGTGGCTGGCGTGCGGGTGTACGACGACTTTGCTCACCATCCGACGGCGTTTGCCGCCACCGTGTCTGCGATGCGTAAAGCTGCCGCCGCAGGCGAACGGGTGGTCGCCGTATTCGAGCCGCGCTCCAATACGATGAAGCTTGGCGCGATGCGCTCTCGCCTCGCCGAGAGCTTCGTTGACGCGGATCGCGTGTACGCCTATTCGGGTGGCGTGGATTGGAACGTTCTCGATGCATTAAGCGAACTGGGAAATCGTGCCACCGATCACAAGAACATTGAGGCCTTAGCGCAAGCGATTGCGAGTGAAGCCAAACCCGGAGATCACGTTGTCGTGATGAGCAACGGCGGCTTCGGTGGCTTGCACGAAAAGCTTTTAGCGCGGCTGCGGCATGCTTTGGCATAGCGCAACTCCGCCGCATCATTGACAAAATCAAGCAAAGCGCTGACGACAGCGATCACAAAAAGCACCATGAGCGAAACCCCTTCATTTAAAAAACTCTTCGATCCGATTCAAGATGGCCTTAAACAGGTCGAATCGGACATCCGCGCTGGCAATTTAAAGGCCGCAGCCGAGCGACTGAATCTGCTGCAACGAGAAGCGCCACGCGATGCGCGCATCTTCTTGATGGGAACTTCGTTGGCGGAAGCTGCGGGCAATCCTGCCGCGGCACTGCAGTCTGCCGAGCGAGCTGTGAGTCTTTACCCCACTTGGGCGCCCGCACACATCGAGCTCGCTGGCGTGCTTTTGCGCCAAGGAAACGTTGAACGCGCGCTAGAAGTTGCTGACAAAGCGGTGAGCATCACGCCACCGTCACTAGCGGTCCTCGAGCTCGCCACCAGTATCGCCAACTCGGCGAACGACCCCGAGCGTGTTGGCCGCTGTCTCACGGCGGCGCACAAGCTCGCGCCAGAAAATTTAGCAGTTCGTCGTTCGCTTGCTTTCAACCTTCTTGATCTGGGCAAAATTGACGACGCATGGGAGATGTTCACCGCGTTGATGAAAATTGAGCCAGACAATCCGGTCGTGAGACTCGGGCGTGGCCGTGCCGCCCTGGCCCGCGGCGACCTGCCAACGGCGTCAGAAGACTTCAAGGTTCTAACCGCACTGGACCCAACTGACGAAGTGGTTGCCTACTACGCAGTCGTCGCAGAGGGAGGAACACCCGCTACACAACCCGATGTGATCACACAAATTACGTTTGATGGTTATGCACGTCGGTTCGACGCGCATTTAGTGACGCTCCTGAAGTATCGCGTGCCAAAGCGAATTGCGGAAATAATCCGTGCACGCTATCCCGACCTCGCCATCACCGTCCTCGACTTGGGTTGCGGCACAGGACTCGTCGGTTTGTACCTAGGGCGTCCACAGGGCGGATTGGTGGGCGTCGACCTGTCGCCAAATATGATCGCTGAAGCGGCCAAACACAATCTGTACGACCGGTTTCATCAGGTCAGCCTGATCGACGCACTGCGGGAAACCCCGACGGCGGAGTTTGAAGTTATCACCGCTGCCGACGTATTCATTTACGTAGGAGAAATTGAGCAAGCGGTTAAAGATGCGCGGCGAGTGCTCCGCGACAATGGCGCGTTCGTCTTCTCGTGCGAGGCAACGCAAGCTGACGAGCCTCACTTAGTGTTACGAAAAACCATGCGTTACGCACACAGCGAGTCTTCGGTTCGTGCGATGTGTGAGGCGGCGGGATTCAAATCGGTCGAAATCGAGTCGTTCGATATTCGCAATGAAGCCAACGCTCCTGTTGCGGGCTTCATTGTCTGCGCATCAACCTAGTCGTTTCGATCAAGCATGAGCGCTGTTCTCTCAGACAAACTGATCGTCGCGATTTCGTCGCGTGCGCTGTTTGATCTCAACGAGAGCCATTCGGTCTACGAGAACGAAGGCGTTGAGGCGTATCAACAGCATCAGATTGAGCACGAGAACGAACTGCTGAAACCGGGCGTCGCCTTCGCTTTGGCGCGTAAGCTTTTGCGCCTGAATGATGTGGGCCATCAGCATGTAGAGATTGTGCTGCTCTCGCGCAACAGCGCCGATACAGGCTTGCGCGTGTTTAATGCCATCAGTCACTATAAGCTGGGTATCACGCGCGCGGTGTTTACGAGTGGCCGCGACACCTCGCGCTACGTTCCGGCGTTGGGCTCTCATCTTTTTTTGTCTGCGGACCCGGAAGACGTGCGCCATGCGCTTGAGTCGGGCCATGCGGCCGCGACCATCGTGCCGCATGATGGTCGCACCAGTGTGGCAAAAGATGCTCCGCCTGATGACGAATTGCGTATTGCGTTTGACGGCGATGCGGTGCTCTTTTCCGATGAAGCCGAACGCGTATTTCAATCGCACGGGCTGGACGCATTCAGCGCGTCTGAGCAACGCTCGGCGGGCACGCCGCTAGGTGGCGGGCCGTTCAAAAATTTCCTCGCTGCACTGCATCGTATTCAAACCGATTTCCCTCGCGATCAGCAGCCGATCCGCACTGCTCTTGTTACCGCGCGCTCAGCGCCGGCACATGAGCGCGTGATTCGTACGCTGCGCTCATGGGGTGTGCGCATCGACGAGGCTCTGTTTCTAGGCGGCCTCGATAAGTCCGAATTCTTGCGCGCCTTCGGTGCCGACATTTTCTTCGACGATCAGAGGCGGCATGTTGAGTCTGCTAGCCGTGTCGTCACCGCCGGGCACGTTCCGCACGGCATCACCAATATTCCTAAATGAATCTACTTTTTGAAGACGACGGTCAAATAAAGGCCGGGGCGATCCTGTCCGAAAGCGATGCTGCATCGCAAGTTGAGTTGCCCGGTGGTCGCCGCATTAAGGTGAAGAGTGCCAATGGCCTACTTCGCTTCGCCGCGCCCGACGCCGGACAGCTCATGAGCGCGGCGCAATCGCGCCTTGCCGAGATTGACATGGCGCTGCTCTGGGAAAGTGCCGGGGGAACCGAAGAATTCGGATTTTCCGATCTTGCCAAAGAGTATTTTGGCAGCGAAGCTACGCCTGAACATGTAGCGGCCACGATTCTTGCGCTGCAGGCGTCGCCGATGTATTTCTACAAGCGCGGCAA
Source organism: Casimicrobium sp. (assembly GCA_036733505.1). Taxonomy (GTDB): domain Bacteria; phylum Pseudomonadota; class Gammaproteobacteria; order Burkholderiales; family Casimicrobiaceae; genus Casimicrobium. The sequence continues at coordinate 27,194 of DAINAJ010000010.1, read as the reverse complement.
GGGCCGCTACAAACGCGCGCCGGAAGATGCACTCAAAGCGGCTCTTGCCAGTATTGAGCGCAAGGCACGCGAAGCGGAACAGGTCGACGCATGGGTGGCCGAGTTGATTGCGGGCCGAGCGCCCGTGGAAATCTCCGCGCAGTGGTCGCAGCTATTGCATGCACCGGACAAACAGTCGCTCGCTTACAAAGCGCTGGTCGCTGCGGCCGATCGCGCACGGATGGCACCCGTGCATTTGCTCGCGAAAGCGGGAGCGATACCGTCGACGCACGCGTTGCATTTTGAAAAGTTTCTGCGCGCCACGTTTCCTAAAGGTATCGGTTTTCCGACGGACGTCGCCGTGCCCGTCGCGCCCGAATTGCCTTTAGCGGATGTGCGGGCGTTCAGCATTGACGATGCGGCCACAACGGAAATTGACGACGCATTTTCGTTGCAGACTAATGCGGATGGTGGCTACACGTTGGGCATTCATATCGCTGCCCCCGCCGCGGCCATCGCGTCTGATAGCGAACTTGATCGCATCGCTCGCAATCGCTTGTCAACGGTGTACATGCCCGGCAACAAAATCACTATGCTGCCTGAAGCGGTGGTCGCCGTGTATTCGCTCGACGAGGGAACAACCCCTGCCGCGCTTTCGCTCTACGCCACGCTCGACGCAGACTTGAATGTGACTGCCACGCAGACGCGCCTAGAGCGCGTTCAAATGGATGCAAACTTGCGTATCGCGGCGCTCGACGAGCTGGCATGGATGGAGCCTGCGAACGACGGGGCCGCCGACAACACGGTGCACGCAGCGTCCCTTCGCGTACTCTATCGTCTTGCTGCGAAACTCTCCGCTGCGCGCGGCGAGCAAACGGTCAATCGCGTTGATTACAACTTCGCTATCGTGGGTCAGCCTGATGCTGCCGATTGTCGTGTTGAGATCACACAGCGAAAGCGCGGTTCGCCGGTCGATACGCTCGTGTCCGAACTCATGATTTTTGCCAACGTTGCATGGGCTGGCTTGCTGGCTGAAAAGCAATGGCCCGGCATGTTCCGGGTGCAAACCGTGGGCAAAACCAAGATAAGCTCGTTGGCGGGGCCGCACGAGGGCTTGAACGTGCCGCACTATTTGTGGGCGACGTCACCACTGCGTCGCTACTCAGATCTCGTCAACCAGCGCCAATTGCTCGCCGCAATTACGGACGCGTCGCCCGCCTATCCGCGCGGCAGTGCAGAGCTCATGGGCGCGGTCGCCGACTTTGATGCCACGTATTCCGGTTACGCTGATTTTCAGCAGCAAATGGAGTTCTACTGGTGCCTTCGGTTTATTCAGCAAGAAGGCATCGAAAAGCTCACCGCGCATGTGATTCGCGAAAATTTAGTGCGTTTTGACCGTTTACCGATGGTGCAGCGCATTCACGATTTGCCATCGCAAGAGCCCGGAACACAGGTCGTATTAGCAGTGGCTGAAATAGACTTGTTTGAGCCAGCGCTGCACACGCGCTTCGTTGAAGCCGTGCCGCATGCCACGCATGACGAAGCCGACGCCGCCGATGAGGCGGTGGATACCGCTTTGGGCGCAGCGAGCGCCTAGAATCGAATCGTGAAACGCGCCGCTCAAGCCATCGAAGCGATTCAAGCCATTCCGGGCATTCCGACGAAAAGGCGGAATGGGGCTGTGCGCGCGCCCACGGTGGCCGCTGTCGCACCGGGCATGAGCCCGCTGCTGCGTTGGACGTTGGCCGCCTCGCTCGGTGTGCATCTGATTCTTCTTTCGCTTCATTTCGAGCTCCCAAAATTGTTTAAGCAGTCGATGTCTTCGCCGCCGCTCGAGGTGTCGTTGGTAAACGCCAAAACCCTCTCGAAACCATCGCAGGCCGATTTTCTGGCGCAAGCAAATCTCGATGGCGGCGGCAACACGGACGCCAAGCGTCGCTTAAGCTCGCCCCTTCCGCGTGCCGCGATGGACGCACAGCAAACCCAGCTCGCCGCAGCGCGTGAACAGGTAGAAACGTTGGAGCGACAAACGCGGGAGTTACTTCAGCAGTTAAACGCCAAGAAACAATTGCCTGCGGATCGTGACGCGAAAGAAACCGCGCGCGCAGATTCCGCCAATGCGTTTCGCGAACTCTCGGCTAAAGCGTTGGAATTACAGCGCCTAGAAGCGCAGATTTCACGTGAGTTTGATTCTTACCAACAGCGTCCAAAGAAGAAACACGTTGGCGCTCGGGCGACGGAGTATCGTTTCGCGCGCTACGTCGAAGATTGGCGGCAGAAGGTCGAACGCGTCGGCAACGCGAATTACCCAGAGGCGGCACGTGCACAAAAGCTCTATGGCTCGCTCGTCATCACTGTAGCGATCAAGGCCGATGGCCGCATTGAAGCGATCGAAGTTGACCGCGGTTCCGGCAAGAAAATCCTCGATGCGGCAGCGATAAAAATTGTTGAACTAGCAGCGCCGTACGCACCGTTCCCGCCAGACATTCGAAACGATACTGACATTCTCTACATCACACGAACCTGGAGTTTCACACGTGCTGGCGAACTAGAAAGTACTGCCGCAAACGCAACCGCCGCGCCTGTCGCACCTACCAAATGACCGAAGCTTTCAAATCCAGTTCTACTGCTGACACCGGCCGCTACGCGGTGATCGGTAACCCAATTGCGCACAGCAAAAGCCCACGCATTCACGCCATGTTTGCGCTGAGTGTTGGCCAGGAAATCGACTACACGACGCGCCTCGGCCCACTCGGGGCTTTTGCGGCCGATCTCGAAACCTTTCGGTCGGGAGGCGGCGTCGGTGCCAACGTTACCGTGCCGTTTAAGCAAGACGCTTTCGCGTTGGCAACCGAAGCATCGCTTCGGGCGACGCAAGCTGGCGCGGCAAACTTTTTGATGTGGCGCGGCGACCATTGGTATTGCGACAACACCGACGGCGCAGGGCTCGTGCGCGACATTGAGACCAATCAGCAAGTGAGCCTGCGCGGTAAACGAGTTTTGTTACTGGGGGCTGGCGGCGCGAGTCGTGGCGTGATCGGTCCGTTGTTGTTGCGCGAGCCGCGAGCTTTGGTTGTAGTGAACAGAACTGCGGCACGCGCGGTGGAACTGGTGGCAGCCTACAGCGCTACGTATCCTGTGTCCGCTAAAACCGCCGAGTCGCTGCTGGCGGATGGCGACGAGTTTGACGTAGTAATTAACGCAACGTCGTCCAGTCTAAGCGACAACTTGCCGCTGCCTGATGACGCAAGAATATTCGCGCCAAATGCACTCGCGTACGACATGATGTACGGCGCGAAACCAACGCGATTTATGTCGTGGGCCACGGCACAAGGCGCGTCGCGTACATCGGATGGCTTGGGCATGCTCGTGGAGCAAGCGGCCGAAAGCTACGTGCAATGGAAAGGGGTGCTGCCGCCCGCCGCGCCCGTCATTGCAAAGCTACGTGCTGAGCTTGAAGCGTCGGTTTGAATAGGTCAATTCCCTATGAGGTTCGCGGCGAGCCTGTCGAACCATGAACGCTAGCCAAACGCTACGAACCGCCGTGCGCATGATGCTGGCAACGCTCTTGGCAATGGCGCTGTTGTTTGTCGCCGCACAGGCGTGGTTTGTGTTTCAGGTCTGGTGGTACGGCTCGCATGCGCCGGGGCAGACTGCGTTCATGTCTTATCGCATGGGCGAACTGCGCGACAAAAAACCGGATGCCACACTTCGCTACACTTGGGTGCCGTACGAGAAGATTTCCCGCAACTTGAAGCGCGCATTAATTGCCGCAGAAGACTCAACCTTCGTTGACCACGAAGGTTTCGATTGGGACGGAATTCAACTCGCGCTTGAAAAAAATCGCGCCAAGGGAAAGTTTGTTGCCGGCGGTTCAACGATCACGCAGCAGCTCGCTAAAAATTTATTTCTGTCGCCCGAGAAAAGTTACTTGCGCAAAGGTCAGGAGGCGATCATCACGCTGATGCTAGAAAAGATGCTCGATAAAGAGCGGATTCTTGAGCTGTACTTGAACGTGATCGAATGGGGCAACGGCGTCTTCGGCGCGGAGGCTGCAGCGCGTCGCTACTACGGCGTCTCGGCCGCGCAGCTCAGCGCTGAACAATCAGCCAAGCTCGCGGCGATGGCACCGAACCCGCGCTTCTACGAACGCAATCTCGGCGCCCCGGGGCTGCGCCGCAAGACCGGAATCATCCTCTCGCGCATGGGACAAGTCGAATTGCCGGAGTAAGGCCTCGCGCTTACGGCGATTTTTGTTGCCAGCAACGCGTCATCGCACCGAAATATTACGTATACACACTGCGCCAAGGTTAGTGCTAGACGTGCGTACGCTCAATAAATGCTATTATCATAAATCGGGGGGCTAACCGGATCGCGTTTCAACTTAATTTCGCTGAAAGAAAGCAAATCCATGAACTCAAATTACCCCCCCCCTCCCGCCTTAACGACAATTGCGCCACGCATACGCCGTCGCGCAGGTCTTAGTGCGTGGGTTGCATGTGTGGCCACTCTCGCTTACATCGGCGCAGGTGCAGTGAGCGCAAAAGCACAGTACGTTGCAACAGAAAAACCCATCAAAGATGACAAAGGCCGCGTCCAAGTCATCATCGAACTCGCCAAAGATGCGCATCTCACGTACCCGGCCCAGCTAACGGTGCTGCCGCGTGGTAAATCAGATAAGAGCGACAAAGCGATCGAGTACTTCCACCACCCGAAGGTTGAGGCGCTCGCGGACGATCTAGAAAGGTCGCACGGCTTCAAGCGCATCGGCATGACCAGTTGGGTGGGGAAAAGCGTAACCGCACTACTCACCGCCAAGCAGATTGAAAAACTGCAAGCCGATGAACGCGTGGTGCAAATATCCGAGGACGCCGCGAGCACGTTTAGCACAAACCCTTTGTGGAATGACACGATGGGGCCGGAGATAGAGTCTTGGGGGCGCAAGGCAGTCAACGGTAAGGTGCGAACCGTTAGCAATGGCCGACGCGTCTACATCATCGACACGGGCGTAGCCGAGCACGCAGATCTACCGAATGTGATTGATCGCGTCAACGTCTCTTGCGGTGCAGCTGCGTGCAATCAGTACAACCCGTCCTTGTACCCCGTGGTGGGTTGCTACGCACATGCGACGCATGTCGCGGGCATCATCGGCGCGCAGGCTAATAACTACACAGGTACAAAAGGGGTGTACGCCGGCGTCAATATGGTTTCGCTCAGCGTGTTGACGCGCACTGGTTCAAGCAACTGCGCCGACTCCAAGGGTGATGTTCCAACCTCACGCAGTCGGGTAGGGTACGCTCTGGACTATGTCTACTGGGACACGCTGTACAACAACGTTCAGCAGCATGTAAACATTGTCAATATTTCAATTAACTCGGCAGGTCTATCTTTTGATGGAACGACGCCGCAAGTAAATTGGGCTAAAGCACGTACCGTTCTCGAGCCAGATTGGGTGTGGGTAGGGTGCGGTTATCAACCCAATTGCACATACGAAGAGCAATTTCGTTACTACCCCGGTGCTTTCATTGCACAGTCTGCGGGTAACCTGAACAACGACTGGACATGCCACTTGGACAACGATGCCGCTGGGCGTCGTCACTACCTACCTTACAACACAAGTGGTGGCGCTGTTTACGCAGACCCAGCGGACGGGATAATGGTGGTTGGAGCTTACGACAAGTACGGTAGTCGCTCGACTCCCAACTTTAGTGCGTCCATTCCGCCCGGTCTTTCGTCCATTGATGAGGGCTCGAATTTCGGTACCTGCGTGGATATTTTTGCCCCCGGTGATGCCATTTATTCAACTTGGGGTGCTATGGCGGCTACTGCTCCCCACCCTCCGACGTTGGTTGGAACAACTTACTGGAATACGGCGGCATTGAGCGGCACCTCAATGGCGGCACCGCACGTCGCAGCCGCCGCAGCCTACTACGCAGATACGTACAACTTAACTTGGCCCGGCGGAATCGAACAGTACATCCGGGCAAATACGTACACGCTTAACGGCCAATTAGTTTTTTTCCTCCCTTAACTCACAAGGCGTTGTGGAGGCGAGCGTGTTGTAAATCACGCTCGTTGCCACTGAGACAACTGCGTGAATCCTATTTGGAGGTAATACATCATGACGATATTTACTAGATTGGCTATTTCGCTTCAGGGGTGCGCGTTGATTTGCGCGCTAGGGTCGAGTCTGTCTTTCGCTGATCCCCCGCTGACTGATCTCAGCGAGTTCTACGTTGATGAAAGCGTAATTCAGAGCAAGGTGACGTCGTCGCGCTCATGGATTGAGCTTCGTCCATACGTACGAATTACCGGGGGCGGACTTGAACCTTTGGCGCGCGTGCCAACTGCAACAGGATGGCAACGCGTCCCTTGGGAGGGGCCCTACACAGCACTTAGCGCTTTACTGGATGGGGGTTTATTAGACCGCAAGTTTTTCTTATTCAACGGGTATCGCGAAGCAGTATGCGATAGCGGTCTTGGCATACCCTCGCCGTTTCTGATTGGTAAGAAGACGATCAAAGACCCGCGAATTTGGTACTCTGATTTATCGTTTGGTACCGAAAATTACTACAGACTTTGGGACGAAGGCTGTCATGAGCCTCTTGTCGCTGGACAGCCTGATTGGCCGCGCCGCTACTCCCGCGATGAAGCTACCATCAACGCCCCGATTCGTCGCACCGCAATCGACGGAGGGCAATACGATGCTTCGCCATTAGTGCTTACCAGAAATGGTCTGCCGTGGCAGACTTACTTCTTTGGGTATCACCTCGGGCTCGTTGGCGTTGAGAGCAATTGGAGTGATGCCAATCTTGCCGCCGCCGGTGATTTGGTCGGGTTCTTCCGGTTGCCGAGCAGCAAAAACGATTTCAATCTTGCTGCACTGCCGCCGCCGTGGATAGAAGATCAAGTGGTTGAGTACGTCAACCGCATTAATTTTCCTGCACAACCCGACGGACAATATTTCTACGCTGTGCGCGCCGTGGATAAAACGGTGCTTGACTCCATGCCCGTCTGGGAGCGAACGGGAAAGTCGTTTAAGAGCGGAGGCTACGTGAGCGTGTGCCGCTTTTACGGCGGCAAAAACGGTGGCCCGAACACGCATTTCTACAGCGCGGACGACAAAGAATGCGAAGCGTTGAAGAAGATTACTTTCCTCGATTACGAGGGCCAGACGTTTGCGGTAAACATGCCGTTGCCCGGCCCGACTATAAATGGCGACAAGCCCTGTCCGATCGATAGCAAACCGCTGTATCGGCTCTACAACAACGCAAGCGCATCTAGCGGCAGATTTGTATCGAACCATCGCTACACGACCAGTCGCACTGACGTCGCAGCGTTTGTCGCTCGCGGTTGGTTGGACGAAGGGCATGTGATGTGCGTGCCGTTGTAACGGCGCGGCGAGATAACTTTTGATCCGGCGCGGTTTGCCTGCATTATTGTGGGAGCGGGCTTGCCCGCGATTGCAGATGATTCGCGGGCAAGCCCGCTCCCGCAGTTCACAAATCATCGTGACGGATCGATAGGTGTAGCAGTAAACAAGGTCAACACGATGACCTGCCAAGGTTGGGCTAGCGTTTAGAATTCACGCATCGCTTTCCGATCCATCTCTACCTTGGACCTTCCCTATTCATGCCCGAAGCTCTCGATAAAGAGTCGCTTTCTGCGAGCGTGGATGATGCGCTCAGCGAAGCCTTAAGCGACGTAACCTCGCTGGTACGTCAGTACCGGCTGCTCTCTGGCTTTGCCGAGAGCCTTGCAGACACTCTCGACAACCCCTCGCAAAGTCCGATTGTGCAGGGCGTGCTGGCGCGTCTGCGTGAAGCTTTGGACGCGTTGCATCCGGCCGACGTCGCACACATTCTCGAAGCCTTGCCGCTTGATGAGCGTCTGTTCGTCTGGGATTTGGTTAAGACCGAGCGCGAGGGTGACATTCTTGTTGAAGCGTCCGACACCACGCGCGAGAGCCTCATCGCGAGCATGGATGCGCCGGAGCTGGTCGCCGCTGCCGCCACGCTCGACACGGATGAACTGGCTGAACTCGCGCCGGATTTGCCGAGCGAGGTGGTGGAAGAGGTCAAGAAGACACTTGACCCCGAGGAGCGTGAGCAATTGCGCCAAGCTATGTCCTTCGAGCCGGACATGGTTGGTGCGTTGATGGATTTTGAGTTTGTCGAAGTGCGGCCCGACGTGACGCTCGACGTCGTGATGCGCTACTTGCGCCGCTTTGAAGAATTGCCGGCCAACACCGATCAAGTGTTCGTCGTGGATCGTGAAGACAAACTTCTTGGTGTGTTGCCAACCAACGTGATTCTGGTGACGGACGAGACGCGCCTCGTGAGTGAGGTGATGGTGGAACCTCAAATTCGTTTTGAGGCGATGGACCACGCCGACAGCGCTGCAGCGGCTTTCGAGCGCTATGACCTGGTGTCGGCGCCCGTGGTGGATGCCAAGGGCGAATTGGTCGGCCGCGTGACCGTTGCGGAAGTGCTCGATTTCGTACGCGAAAGCGCAGAAGAAGACATGCGGCAACAGGCCGGTTTGCGTGATGAAGAAGATATTTTCGCGAGCGTGTGGAAGAGCGTTAAAAACCGCTGGCAGTGGTTGGCGCTGAATCTCATCACGGCGTTCGTCGCGTCGCGCGCGACCGATTTGTTTCAGGCTTCAATCTCTAAACTCGCCGTGCTCGCCGTGTTGCAAACCATCGTTGCGGGTATCGGCGGAAACTCCGGCAATCAAACGCTTACGATGATCGCGCGCGCCATCGCGTTGGGGCAGGTGGGCACCGAGCATTTCCATCGTTTGGTCAAGAAAGAAATGGCCGTTGGGCTCATCAACGGTCTGATTTTTGGCGGCGCGATTGGACTCGTCATTGGGTTTATGGAAGGCAATCTCGCGCTCGGGTTGGTGCTGACACTCGCGATGGCGTTAAACCTGCTGCTCGCGTCGCTCATGGGCGTGGTGATTCCGATGTGGCGCTACCGACGCGGGCAAGACCCGGCGGCGGGCTCCAGCGTGCTGCTCACCGCAGTGACGGACACCGGGGGGTTCTTTATCTTCTTGGGCTTGGCGACGGTGATTTTATTGCGAGGCTCTGGCGCGTAACGCTGCCTGACAAGTTGCGTGACGGTTGGCTCGGAGACGCTCTTGTTGGCGCGGGCTTGGCCTAATGCTGTTCACTCACGCAATTTGTAGGCGCGGACTCGGCCGCGCTTCCCCGTCGCACCGAGCGACGCCAAGTCGTCGCCTACATTCTTTGCTCATAGCTTTTTGCTGTTAACGACCGTCTGGCGGTCATTTGAGCGTATTTATTGCAATACTCAACATGCAAAAAATAATGGCCGCAACGACCACCAGGCGGTCGTTGCGGCCATAAAGCCGTTAACGAAGCGGTCTTACTTCGGCGCGCTGAACTTCAAAACTTTCTGCGTTTGCGTGCCGAGCTTTTCGATGCCCAGCGTCATCACGTCGCCCGGTTTGAGAAACACCGGGTTCGGTTTCTTGCCAAGGCCTACGCCCGGTGGTGTGCCAGTGGTGATCACATCGCCCGGTTCGAGCGTCATCAACGTTGAGCAGTACGCAACGATCGTAGCCACGTCAAAAATCATCGTTTTCGTGTTACCCGTTTGCTGGCGCACGCCGTTGACGTCGAGCCACATATCGAGCTTGCCTACGTTGCCTACTTCGTCGGTCGTCACCAACCACGGACCAATCGGGCCGAACGTGTCGAAGCCTTTGCCCTTGTCCCAGGTGCCGCCGCGCTCCATTTGGTATTCGCGCTCGGACACATCGTTAATCGTGCAATAACCGGCGACGTGATCGAGCGCAGCCTTCTTGCTGACGTTGCGCGCCTGGGTGCCGATGACTACGCCGAGCTCCACTTCCCAATCCGATTTCACCGAATTTTTCGGCAGCATCACGTCGTCGTTCGGGCCTTGAATGCAGCTTGACCATTTGTTGAACACGACCGGTTCTTTTGGAATCGGATTGCCCGTTTCCGCTGCGTGATCGGTGAAATTCAAGCCGATGGCGATGAATTTTTGCGGGCGCGCCATAGGCGAGCCCAAACGCTGTTTGCCTCTGACCAGCGGCAGTTTGTCTGTCTTGAGCTTCGCGACTTTGGCCAGCACTTTCGGGCTCAAATTCGCGCCATCCCAATCCTTGACGATTCCCGCGAGCGAACGAATCTTTCCGTCGGCATCAATCAGACCGGGCTTCTCAGCGCCGGGTTTTCCGTAGCGAACGAGCTTCATTTTCTTCCTTAAAAGTGAACAGTGAGCGGTGAGTAGTGAATAGTGAACGGAGAGCAATGAACAGCGGAAGGCGCGTGACCGTGGGCCAAACAGACTGTTGCTGCTCACTACTCACCATTCACTGTTCACCTTCTTAAATAGTCATTCCACCATCAATCATGTACGCATTGCCTGTCGCGAAGGCCGATTCGTCGCTGGCGAGGAACACGATGGTGGGTGCAATTTCTTCGGCCTTGGCCAGACGACCCATCGGCTGCCGCGCGGTGAACATCTTGCGTGCTTCATCGATGTCGCCGAGCGCGGCCATGCGGTCATGTAGCGACGGCGTGTCCACCGTGCCGGGACACACGCAATTGCAGCGAATTCCGCCTTTGACGTAATCTGCGGCCACGCTCTTGGTCATGCCGATCACGGCGGCTTTGGTCGCGCCGTACACAAACCGGTTCGGCAACCCTTTGATGCTGCCGCAGACGCTCGCCATATTGATGATCGAACCGCCGCCGTTGGCAATCATGCGCGGCAACGCCGCCTGAATCATTTTGAACGGTGCGCGCACGTTGAGGTTGAACGAAAACTCCCAGTCTTCGTCTCCCGTCTCCATGATCGTGCCTTGATGCACAAAGCCCGCGCAGTTGAAGAGAATGTTCAGCGGCGGCAAGCTCTCCGCCGTAAATTTGATCGCCATATCGTCGAGCACATCAAGCTTTTGCGTGATGATGCCCGGATGGCCTTTGAGCGTTTCGAGCAGTTTGAGGTTCACATCGGTCGCGTAAACCGTTGCGCCTTCGCTCGCCATCGCCACAGCCGTTGCGCGGCCAATGCCTTGGCCCGCCGCAGTAATTAGCGCCACTTTTCCTTTGAGACGTTCGCCCATCTTTGTCCTTTGCGCAGTGCGCTGCTTCCACATCGATTCCGGATTGGCTCGATGCTTCCAAATCATTATAGGAACGACGTAGCATTAGTGATTGTGCGCATTTCGGTTGCGCACGCCGCACCCGCGCGGTCTCGTTGTTGAATTCGCACAGGATCATTGTCAATGCCCACGTCTGCTCAGCCCACCATTCGCCTCCATCCGAACGACGACGTCGTAATCGCGCGCGCGCAGCTCATTGGCGGCACCGCGCTTGCTGGCGAGAACGTAACGGTCAAAGGCATGGTGCCGCCGGGCCACAAGGTTGCTACGCGTGCGATTGCTGCCGGTGAGCCGGTTCGCCGCTACAACCAAATCATCGGCTTCGCCAGCAAAGCGATTGCCGCAGGCGAGCATGTGCACGTGAACAATTTAGTGATGGGCGACTTCGAACGCGACTACGCGTATGGCGTCGACGTTCGTCCGGTCACACCCGCGCTGAACCAAGTCACATTTATGGGCATCAAGCGCGCCGATGGGCGAGTCGCCACTCGCAATTACATTGGATTACTTTCCACCGTGAACTGCTCCGCGACGGTGTGCAAACTCATCGCTGATCACTTTCGTCCTGGCCCGAATTCGCCGCTGAATGCATTTCCGAATGTCGACGGCGTCGTCGCGATCACGCACGGCGTCGGCTGCGGCATGGACGTGCACGGCGAGGGCATGACGCTCCTGCGGCGCACGCTCGCGGGTTACGCGCGGCACGTGAATTTTCATTCGGTTCTCGTCATAGGCCTCGGCTGCGAAGCCAATCAAATCAGCTCGTTTAAGGCCGCAGAGGGGCTCGACGACGGCCCCAAACTGCACAGCTTCAATCTGCAAGACGTAGGCGGCACCGGCAAATCCGTCGCTAAAGGCATCGCGCTCGTGACAAGCCTGTTGGAAGACGCCAACAAAGCCAAGCGCGAGCCTGTGCCTGCGTCGCACATCACCATCGGTCTGCAATGCGGCGGCAGCGACGGCTACAGCGGCATCAGCGCCAACCCCGCGCTCGGCGCAGCCGTTGACTTACTCGTCGCCCACGGCGGCACTGCGATCCTTTCCGAAACGCCAGAAATTTATGGCGCGGAACATCTCCTCACGCGCCGTGCCGTTACCCGAGAGGTGGGTGAAAAACTCGTCGCCCGTATCAAATGGTGGGAGGAATACACCGCGCGCCTCAAAGGCGAAATGAACAACAACCCAAGCCCCGGCAACAAAGCCGGTGGTCTCACCACGATCCTCGAGAAGTCACTCGGCGCGGTCGCCAAGGGCGGCACGACGCCGCTCGTCGATGTGTATGAGTACGCGCAAAGCGTAGACAAACACGGCTTCGTTTACATGGACACGCCGGGCTACGATCCAGTGAGCGCTACGGGGCAAGTGGCTGGCGGCGCGAACCTGATTTGCTTCACGACGGGCCGCGGCTCAGCGTACGGCTGCAAGCCGTCGCCATCGCTCAAGCTCTCCACCAACAACGCGCTGTGGACGCGCCAAGAAGAAGACATCGACATCAACTGCGGTGACATCGTCGACAACGGCGTGAGCATCGCTGACAAAGGGCAAGCGATCTTCGAAATGATTCTGCAAACAGCGTCGGGCGCGCCCAGCAAGAGCGAGCGCTGGGGCTATGGCGCGGATGAGTTCGTGCCTTGGTACATTGGCGCGGTGATGTAGCTTGTTGCAATGTCCACGTTTGTTTTTTGGCGATGTTCGTTGCGTCATTCGTTCGTGGTGAGCCTGTCGAACCATGAACTTAGCGCCGCGCATCATTCTTGAGCATGACCGACACCGATAAACCCACGCAAGCGAACGCCGCCGCAAGCCTCTATCGCAAGGAGGCCATCGCACATCAGCGTGAGCGCGCATGGGGTGAACTCGTGGTATCAACGCCACGCGCTGCACGTTGGTTCGCGGTCGTTGGATTACTACTCGCCGTTGGGTTCATCGCTTTCCTTGGCACCGCGAGCTACACCCGCAAAGCGCGCGCGCCCGCTGTACTCGCGTACGTAAACGACCCACTGCTCGTGGCCGCGACCGAAGCCGGCACTGTGACCAGCGTCGACGTCAAAAGCGGCGACAGCGTGAAGGCTGGTCAACGCCTCGCCACGATCTCAACCGAACGCACGACCAGCGGCGAGGGTGTGTTTGCGGCGGGCAGCCGCGACGCCGAGACGCGCCGCGAAGCGATCAAGAGCGAGCGCAAACAAGCACGCGCGTTGCTCGATGCGCAACAAACACAAGTCTCCGCGCGCATCACATCGCTTACCGCCGAAGGCGCGCAGCTCGCCCGCGAAATCGACGCACAGCAGGATCGAGTCACGCAGCTCAAAGTTCAAGTAGAGCGCTACCGCCAACTCGCGCGCGACAAATTTGCTCCCGAATTGCAGGTGCAACAAAAGCAAGACGATCTCGCTGAGCAAGCCGTAAAACTTGAAACGCTCAAGCGCACGCGCGTTGGCATCGAGCGTGACCTCGCGCTCGCGCGCACCGAGATGCCGACGCTGCGAGCCACTGCTGAAGGCAAGCTCGCAGCGCTCTCACGAGACGAAGCCAACCTCACACAAACCGCCCGCGAGAATCTTTCACGCCGCGCCTACGAAGTCACCGCTGCGAACGATGGCACCGTCGAGCGCATCATCGCCGTCGCAGGTCAAACCGTCGCGATTGGCGCGCCCCTCATGCAAGTGCAAACGGGTTCCCGCGCGCTCATGGCCGACATTTACGTGCCCACGCGATCTGCAGGTTTTCTGCGCGTTGGACAAACGGTTCGCCTCGCGATTGATGCGTTTCCGATGGAGCGCTTCGGTCACGTCGCTGCGACGGTCACCGACGTTGGCCGAAGTGTGATCGCCCCCGGCGACGCGCTGCTTCCAGCGTTCGTGAAGGAGCCCGTGTTCCGCGTGCGCGCCACGCTCGCCGCGCCCGAGATCACCGCCTATGGCGATTCGTACGCGCTCAAAAGCGGTCTCAGCGCGCAGGCAGATATTTCGTTAGACGAACGGCCTTTGTATCGGTGGATCATCGAACCGATCTTGCGATTGCGGGGGAGGTTGTGATGGTCTTACTCCCCTTGGTGCGTAGCCGGGTCTCGGCCCGGCGGCCGAGTTACCTTTGGCATTGCCCAAAAGTAACCAAAAGGCTAGCCCCTGCTGCCCGCCTGTTTCCTCCAGTGCTCGCGTTGAAGCGGGCACCGCACAAATCGCCCGTTGCGCGACACGGCGCTACGCTTGGTCGCGCCAGTGGGCTCATGGTGCGGCGCTTGGACCGCTTCCACGCTCAGCGCTTCGGGGCGGGCAAAAGGGGCGGGGCGTTGAGGCAATCTCGCACGGATCGCTTGGTGTGTTGTATGTCTCGGTCGATGACTGCGGGCTTATTCACGACGCGCCGGTGCGCGGCAATTAGCCGGGTCTCGGCCCGGCGGCCGAGTTACTTTTGGCATTTCCCAAAAGTAACCAAAAGGCTAGCCCCTGCTGCCCGCCTGTTTCCTCCAGTGCTCGCGTTGAAGCGGGCACCGCACAAATCGCCCGTTGCGCGACACGGCGCTACGCTTGGTCGCGCCAGTGGGCTCATGGTGCGGCGCATGGACCGCTTCAACGCTGCGCGCTTCGGGGCGGGCAAAAGGGGCGCAGTTCGTTTGCCGTACCTGCATGCGTCCGCCATCCAAGTCGCACACGGTAGGGCGGGCACGGCCCGATTCGTAAGCATCGGCGGGCAACGCCCGTCCTACGCAGCTAACGGCCCCTTCTGCCCGCCCCGAGGAGCGGAGTGGCAGGCGGTCCAAGACCAAAACCATGAGCCCACTGCGCGCGGCAGCGCGCCATCGGGCGATTTGTTTTGGTCCCGCCCGTTGCGAGCACCACAGGAAACAAGCGGGGTTCGGGGCTAGCCTCTTTGCCTACTTTCTGGGCAATGCCAGAAAGTAGGTCGGCCGCCGGGCCGAGACCCGGCTTGTCTACTTGGGGCGTCACGTTCGCCACTGTCACGATCGCTCGGAGGCGGGCATGAAGTCCCTAAACTTCTTCCGCCGCCAAGTCCCGCTGGTCATGCAAACCGAAGCCGCCGAGTGCGGACTTGCCTGCCTCACAATGATCGCGGGTTTTCATGGCATGCAGACCGATCTGCATTCGATGCGCAGCGATCACGCGGTGTCGCTCAAAGGCTCCACGCTGAAGAGCCTCATCGACATCGCCGACAGCATGCATCTTGCCGCGCGGCCATTGCGTGTTGAGCTGTCGGCGCTCGCGCAGGTGCGTCTGCCCGCGGTTGCGCATTTCGACTTCAATCACTTTGTCGTCATCACGCGCGTCGGCAAAGACACCGTCACTTTGCACGACCCAGCGCGCGGCGTGCGCACTTTGCCGCTTGCGGAGTTCTCGAAACACTTCACGGGCATCGTGCTTGAGCTGACGCCGACGCCGAGTTTCGTGAAGCGAAAAGCCGTAGACCGTTTCTCGATCTGGTCTATCGTCGGTGCGGCGCGTGGTGTGCGTAGCGCGTTGCTGCGGCTTGTGCTGCTCGCGCTTGCGTTCGAGGTCTTCGCGCTCGCGATGCCGTGGCTCACACAGCTCACTGTCGATGAAGTAATCGTCTCGGCAGATCGTGACCTCATGACCGTGCTCGCGCTCGGTTTCGCGCTCTTGGTATTGATACAAGCCGCGATTGGGGCGTTGCGGGGCTGGCTGCTACTACACCTCACGAGCACCTTGTCGCTTCAAGTGCTCACGCAATTGTTCTCGCATTTGCTGCGCTTGCCGCTCGCGTTCTTTGAGAAGCGCCATGTCGGCGATTTGCTCTCGCGCTTCGCGTCGATGGACGCGATTCAACGCACGCTCACAGGTAGCTCGCTCGAAGTGTTGATCGACGGCGTGCTCGCGATCAGCATGTTTGCGGTGATGGCGATTTACAGCGTGAACCTCACGCTCGTCGTGCTCGCCGTCGCGATTATTTATGCGCTATTGCGTTGGGCGCTGTTTCGCCCGATGCGTGAGGCGGTGAACGAACAGCTTATCTTCGCCGCCACGCAGCAAACGAACTTCATCGAAAGTTTGCGCGGCATGCAGACGATCAAGCTGCACATGGGCGAGGCTGATCGCCTGTCGCGCTGGCAAAACGCGGTGGTCGACACGGTCAACGCGTCGATCCGCGCGCAGTCACTGACGCTCACCTACAAGACGGCGAGCTTCGCCTTGTTCGGCCTTGAGAACGTGCTCATCGTTTGGCTCGGTGCGCGCGAAGTGATCGCCGGCAGCTTCAGCGTCGGCATGCTGCTCGCTTTCATGGCGTACAAACTTGTGTTCGTGTCGCGGCTCTCAAACCTGATCGACAAATTCTCCGAATTCAAATTGCTCGACTTGCACGCCGAGCGCGTGGCAGATGTCGCGCTCGCGGGCGCGGAGACGCGCGGTCTTGCCGCTGCGCCGGATCTGTCGCGTGCAACGTGGGTGATTGAAAACCTTGGCTTTCGCTACGGACCGCACGACCCGTTTATTTTCCGCAACGTGAGCTTCACGATCGAGCCCGGCGAGAGTGTCGCGCTCACCGGACCGTCCGGCGCGGGGAAGACAACGCTCGCCAAAGTGGTCGTTGGATTGTTGCCCGCGACGGAAGGCCGTGTGTTGATCGATGGGCTCGACATCCGCGAGATTGATCCCGTGACGCTGCGCGCGCAGCTCGCCGCTGTGATGCAAGAAGACTACGTGTTCAACGGTTCGATCAACGAAAACGTAAGTCTGTTTGACCACGAAATCTGCAGTGCACGCGTGACCGAGTCGCTCCAAGGAGCGGCGCTGTGGTCAGAAGTAGAACGCATGCCGATGCGTGCGGATTCGCTCGTGGGAAACACCGGAAGCGCGCTCTCCGGCGGCCAGCGCCAGCGGCTACTGCTCGCTCGGGCGCTCTATCGCAAGCCGAAGTTTTTGTTGTTAGACGAGGCCACCAGCGCGCTCGACACCGAGCGAGAACAGGCCGTCAATCACGTCGTGAAGAATCTAGGAATCACCACACTCATCATTGCGCACCGCGAGTCGACGGTGGAGATGGCGGGGAAGCGGGTGGGGTTAGGTTAGTAGGAGAACTGAATAGCTTCACCGCCACCGATGAGCATTACTTCGCTGTCTTGAAGCGTGCGTACAGAGGCTTCGTCAGAGAGGATTTCGAGAAGGTCATTGATTGCTTGCTGGCTCATGGTGTGGGTTCCGTGTTGAATTCGGGGTTGGAGAAGGCAGAGAAACGAGTAGTTCCGGGCTAGTAGGAGAACTGAATAGCTTCACCGCCACCGATGAGCATTACTTCGCTGTCTT
>DAINAJ010000010.1:0-9668 GCA_036733505.1 Casimicrobium sp. | reverse complement strand
GAAGCGTGCGTACTGGGGCTTCGTCAGAGAGGATTTCGAGAAGGTCGTTGATTGCTTGCTGGCTCATGATTTGTTTTCCTCGTGGATTAGTTTGTGTCGATTGAGTGATACGGGCAGAATGTGAAGCGAATTATGACGACATCATACCGGTGAATCAAGATGGAACGTGCAGCACTTATTGGCCTGATTGACACCTGCGTCCAGGAGTTCGACAGCGACGGGTTGGGCGATTTGTTGCCGGAATTCAAAGAACATTTGCCTGGCTTGTTGCAGTCGTCGAACGATGACGACTTTGAGACCCTCACGAAGGCCGCGCGGCTCATCACCTTTAGCAATTCCCCCGCGCCGCTTCCTGTCGCCATTTCCATTCTTCTCGACATCGCTGCCGCTCATGCGCCGCGTGGACGAGCCGCGGACGCTATTCCGTTTGCCGAGCGCGCTCACGATCTGGCTGAGGACAATGGTTTGCTTCCTGAATTGCGTCGCGCGTGCAGCATTTATGGATTGCTGAGCACGGAAATTGGTGCGCCCTCGCGCGGCCTCGAGTACGCCATCAAAGCCGCCGAGATTGGCCGGCAGATTGATGATCCCATGGCGATTGCGGTTGCGTGGTCGAACATGACCGCCGCTTTGTTTTGTATGGGGCTTTACCGCGAGACGATCGCCGTTGCACTGCGCATGATTCGGCAATTCAAAGATGAAGCTCGCTGCGCGGTCTTTGTGGCGGGTGCTCGCGGAAACATGGCGAGCGCCGCGCTTGCGCTGTCGCACTTCGCTCTGGCCGCCGACTCGGCGCGCGATTCGGTTGTCGTTATGGGCGTTCCGCGTGACGCGATCGGAATCCTCAACCGCGTGATCGCCGAATCTGTCTGGATGAAAGCGGCTATCGGCCTCGACCAACGCGAGGTTGTGGACGACCGCATTGCCTTCCTGCGCGGCATGTCAGGCGCGTTCAAGTCGCCCAGGCTCCAACTGAATCACCTGCTGGCCGAAGCGGCGTACGAGTCGTATGCGGGCGACTTGACGATCGCGGTGGCGAAGCTCCTAGAGCTCTTGAAACACACCAAGACCATGCCCAACCTCTATCGCGACAACCTTGCGTTGCTCGTGAAGGCATATGAAAAGGCGGGGGACCACGGCGGCGCGCTAATTTACCTCGGAGAATTGGTAGAGTTTTTGCGCGAAAAACAGGTGGTGGCCGTACGCGCGAGTCTGGCTGCAATTGAGGCTCGGCACGCGACGCAACTGCCCGGCAAGGACGATGTGAAAGAGGTGATTGACGCGATTCGGAAATCACGTTCAGGTGGGCCTGCCTCGGCGCAACAACGCGCGGGTACCCCTCAAATAGAGGTGCCGGAGCAGGAGTATCGAGATGCGTTTGAGCGACTCGCTGTGTCGGCGGAAATAAAAGAAGACGCGGGAGGTCGCCACGCGTACCGGATGGGGAGACTCTCCGGCTTGCTGGCCGAAAAGCTCGGCTACAACGCCAAATTCGCAGGTGAGGTCGAGAAGGGCGCGCGGCTGCATGACATAGGGAAACTCGGCATTCCCGATGGCCTACTTTTGAAGAGTGGCCAGCTGTCGCCGTCCGAATGGGCAGTAATGAAACGCCACACGCTCATTGGCGCGCAGATCATTCGTCAGTGCTCGCATTCGGCGTTTCGCGTCGCAGAGCAGATCGCACTTTGCCACCATGAAAAATGGGACGGCACGGGCTATCCGAATGCCTTACGAGGTGATCACATTCCAGTGCCTGCGCGCATCGTGATGCTCGCGGACGTATATGACGCGCTGACGCATGCGCGCCCCTATAAACATGCGTGGACGCACGACGACGTGGCCACGTTCATTCGCGAGAAAGCGGGCTCGCAATTCGATCCGGAATTCGCGTCGTTGTTTTTGCAGATGGTTGAAGATTTGCGCCTCGAACACGGCGAGGGATTCGACGAATATCTCGCGGAGCCCAGTAAGAATTCGTCATTCATTCGTGCACGCGACAAGATGCAGACGATGCTCGGAGATATGGGTGCGCTGGATTCGGGAACGTTTATGTAGCGTGGTCCCAGGGCGGAACAGTTTGTTTTGCAGGAAACAGCTTTTATGGCTTAACGACTGCTGCACGGTCGTTACAGCCGGAAATTTAACCTTTCAGACATTTCAATTTTTCGGCCTATAAGCCATACAGGGCGGTCGTTTGGTCGATAAAGCTGTTAAATTTGTTGCAAAAATACAACGGTGTTTGGCAGCAATTTTTGACGGATTTGTCGAGTTTTGACAAATTAGTGGCGTGGGACCGCCGAAACCACCAAAACCTATCGAGCCAAATGCACAGTGGGGCAGAGGCCACGCACCCTACGATCGTCACCATCGTGGACCACAGCGCTCGTCGTTCGCCCGCGTAAACTGCTTTCTTTGCCCTCGGCGACCTGCCTCCACGAGTGAGTGCGGGCGCTGACGCAGACATCGCTACGCATTGCAGGAATTCATCTATGTTTGAGCTAGACACGCTCTCCGTTCACGCTGGCGCACGGCCGGACCCGACCACGGGCGCGCGCGCGACGCCGATCTATCAAACCACGTCGTTCGTGTTCGAAGACAGCGACCACGCCGCGGCGCTCTTCAATATGGAGCGCTCGGGGCACGTGTACTCGCGCCTCTCGAACCCTACCAACGCGGTGCTTGAGGAGCGTATCGCGGCGCTCGAAGGTGGTGTCGGCGCGATTGCCGTGGCGTCTGGCCAAGCCGCGCTGCATCTGGCGATCACCACGCTCATGGGCGCAGGCGGGCACATCGTGGCGAGTCGCGCGCTGTATGGCGGGTCGCACAATTTGCTCGACTACACGCTGCCGCGCTTTGGGATTGAAACGACGTTCGTCGATCCCGGTGACCTCGACGCGTGGCGCGCGTCTGTGCGGCCGAACACACGACTCTTCTTTGGCGAGACTTTGGGTAACCCGGGTAATTTGTTGTTGGATATCGAAAAGGTGTCGGCGATCGCGCACGAAGCGGGCGTGCCGCTTATGCTGGATTCAACCTTAACGACACCTTATTTGATTCGACCGTTTGAATTCGGCGCGGATATCGTCTTCCACTCGGCGACGAAGTTTTTACAGGGCCACGGCGTGGTGATCGGTGGGCTGCTCGTGGACAGCGGGCGATTCGATTGGATGTCCGACGTGGCTCGCGAGAAGTTCGCCACGCTGTCCGCGCCGTATCACGGCTTTCACGACATGGTGTTCGCGGAGGAGTCGCCGACGGCGGCATTCTTGTTGCGTTGCCGCCGCGAAGGGCTCCGGGACTTCGGCGCGTGCATGGCGCCGATGAGCGCGTGGCAGATTTTGCAGGGTATCGAAACGCTGCCCGTTCGCATGGAGCGGCACATCGCGAACACGCGCAAAGTGCTCGAGTTCCTGCGCTCGCACGCGTTTGTCGGCGCGATTCATCATCCCGAATTGCCGGAGCATCGCGATCATGAACTCGCGAAGAAGTACTTCCCGAAAGGCGCGAGCGCCGTGTTCTCGTTCGACCTTAAAGGCACGCGCGCGCAGGGCAAGGCGTTCATCGACAACCTGCGGCTGTTCTCGCATTTGGCAAACGTGGGCGACGCGAGATCGCTAGTGATTCATCCGGCGAGTACGACCCATTCGCGCATGAGTGTCGATGCGCTGCGCGCAGCGGGTATCACCGAAGGCACGATACGTTTGTCGATTGGGTTGGAAGACGCGCGAGATTTGATCGAAGATTTGGCGCGTGCATTGAAAGCAGCGGAGCGTGTGAAATGAGCGCCACGTCCGTTGTCATTCCCGCGAAGGCGGGAATCCAGACCGTGCACTTGATCTGTTCTGTTGAAGCGCGGTCCGTACTTACGGCGTTCGGTCTGGGTCCCCGCCTTCGCGGGGACGACAGCTATAGAGAGCAACGATGAAACTCCAGATTCATTCCAAAACTGCCTACGCCTACACCGGCACGCGTGCGTTCAACCCCGAGCAACGCACAGCCGTTTTCATCCACGGCGCGGCGAACGATCACAGCGTGTGGGCATTGCAGTCCCGCTACTTCGCATTTCACGGATGGAACGTTCTCGCGCTCGACTTGCCTGGACATGGCCAAAGCGAAGGGCCGTTGTGCACGAGCATTGAGGCGCTCGCCGATTGGGTCGCGGCGTTTCTTGATGCGGCGCAGGTGGAAGGTGCGACGGTGATGGGCCACAGCATGGGTTCGCTCACCGCGCTTGAACTTTCCGCGCGACGCTCAGATTTGGTTGAGCGACTCGCGCTCGTGGGCACGGCTGTGCCAATGGCCGTCGGGGACGTTTTGCTCGATGCGGCGTTGAACGAAGAAGACAAAGCGCGGCGCATGATCATCGAATGGTCTTTCGCGCCCGCGTCACACATCGGCAACGGGAACGCTGCCCCCGGCATGTGGCTGCCCGGCAATAATCTGGCGCTCATGCGGCGCATGAACAAGGGCGTTTTGCATAACGACTTGTCCGCGTGCAAGGCGTATGTGAATGGTCTCGAAGCGGCAAAGAACGTCGCGGTGCCGACGCTTGTCTTGATCGGCGGAAAAGACATGATGACGCCGCCGAAGGCCACCGTCGCTGTGCTCGCCGCGTTGTCGAACGCACGCAGTGAACTATTGCCCGAAGCCGGGCACAACATGTTGTTCGAAGCGCCGAGCGATGCGTTGAATTCGCTGTGGCGATTTGCGAATCAAAAGTAATGCCACGCTTCTTTCTCGATACGCCGATACTTCCGAACGCAACGTTCGAACTCGACGCTCGCGCCGCGCAACACGTACGCGTATTGCGCCTGCGCGAAGGCGAGGCGATCACGCTGTTTAACGGCACCGGCGGCGAGGTGCCCGCGACACTTTCACGGATCGACAAACGTACTGTTGAAATCGCGACCGGCGAGCGCGTGAGCGTCGAGCGCGAGAGCGCCACGCGCATCACGCTGTATGCGGCGTTGATCGCGAACGATCGCATGGACTGGATGATTCAAAAGGCGACGGAACTCGGTGTCGCTGCGATCCAACCGCTATACAGCGAGCGCTCGCAACGCATTCCGGGGGACGTGAGTAAACGTGCCGAGCACTGGCGTGGCGTCGTGATTGCGGCGTGCGAACAGTGCGGGCGCAATCAGTTGCCGACGGTGCACGCGCCGAGTGCGTTGAGTGATGCGATGGCTGCGACTAATGGCGCGAACAATGTTTTGATGGATGCGGACGGCCTCGCTGTGCCGGTCGGTGGCGCTGCGGCGGTGAACGTGTTTGTTGGGCCTGAAGGTGGATATTCACCGAATGAGTTGACACTGCTGCGCGCCCATTGCGACACGAAATTGCGCATTGGACAAACCGTGCTCCGTGCGGAGACGGCGGCGATTGCGGCGGTGGCGGCGTTGTTGTAGGGTGCAATCTCATTGCACCTCGTTGACTGATTCGACCGACGAGTGGGTGCAAAAGAAAAGCACCCTACGCCACTTACAAAGCCAACGCGCCGTGCGCAAGCGCCGCTAAACCACCCAGCGTCAGCCACGCATCGCCTGCGGCCTGTCCTTTGCCTTGCGCGTCGAGTGTTGCGCAGGTTTTTAGTAGCGTGCCCACGCGCCTTGGATCGATTTGATTGACTGCGATCTCCATCGCCTTTTGTCGTTTGCCCCACACCCGCGCGTTGCGTAATGCCTGCATCATCGGTGTGCCTTCGCGCTTGGCCATGAAGATGCTGCCGAGCGCGTGCACGTCTTCGGCGATGAGCCACGACAAGCGCGGGGCTTGTTCGCCTTCCGCCTGCAATCCCGCGAGCACGCGGCCATAGCGCGCAAGATCGCCGCGTAGAAAGGCTTCGCTCAGTTCAGATGCATCGTAGCGCGCGACATCCGTCACCGCGTCGAGCGCCGCCTCGATCGTGAGCGTACCGGGCGGCACGAGTAAAGCGAGTTTTTCAATCTCTTGTTTTGCCGCAAGCAAATTGCCTTCGCATCGCTCGCAAATTAGTTCGATGACTTCGCGATTGGCGTCGAAGCCCGCGCTCGCGAGACGCGCCTTGATCCAGCGCGGCAATTGATCGCGGTCTACCAGCGGGGCGGCGATGCTCGCTCCTGCACGGTCACACGCCATGAACCATCCAGAGTCCGTCGCGGTTCTGTCGAGCTTTGGCAGGTTGATGATGAAGAGCGTGTCGGCAGGCGGATTCGCCGCAATGTCAGCAAGAAAATTACCCGCGTCGACCGATGGCTTCGCGGTGTTGATCGTGATCTCAACGATGCGCAGCGTCGCGAAGAGCGAGAGGTTGTCGCTCGATTGCGTGACCACGCTCCAATCGAAGTGCGCCTCAACGACAAAGTGCTCGCGTTCGCTGTAGCCTGCTTTGCGCGCCGCCGCGCGTATCGCGTCCGCTGCTTCGAGCTTCAACAACGTCTCTTCGCCGTGAATGACGTAGATGGGCTTTAGACCATCGTTGAGTCGCGCGGCGAGCTGGTCGGGCGAGATTTGCATGCCTAGTTAGTTCGGCCGTTTCACTGCTTGTAATCGGCGCAAAATCTGCGCCGCAGCGTCGAGCTGCATGTCGCGCACGAGCTGTCGTTCTTCGGCTTCTTTAGCGAGCGCTTGCGATTCGGCGTACGAAAAGTCGCGGCGAATGGTGATCTCGCCGGGCTCGCCCCAACTGCGCCCTTTCGCATCGACAAATTCGTAACGCACGCGATACTCAAGTTCGAATTCACGTGCGCGACCACCGCCCGAGAGCGAGAGCACGCGCTTGTCGAAAAACACTTGCTGAAATCGAATCGCAAAATCTGCGTCTTCGATTTTTGCTTTGAGCGCGACGCCGTTGCGAGTCAGGCCATCGATAACGTCCGGCACCACCGGTGCGCCGGTGCCTGCGACGTTGGTTGTGCCAACGCCAAAGGTTGTCGGGCGTTGGACGTAGACGCTGGTGAAGGGATAGTTCGCAGCGCCGCGCAACTGGAAACCGCACGAGGCCAACATCGCACAGGCGATGAAGGCGGTGAACAGTGAGCGGTGAGCGGTGAGCAGCGGGCGCAGTGCCGCGGCCAACGCGGCGAACCGTCGATACCTGTTAGTGGACTGTTCACTGTTCACGATTCACTGCTCACTTTCAACTTAAACCACCACATTCACAAGCCGCCCCGGAACCACGATGATCTTCTTCGGCGCGCGGCCTTCGCCGTACTTCGCGACCTCGGGGCTCGCGGCTGCGGCGGCTTCGATGGTTGCTTTGTCGGCGCTGGATGCAACGACCACCTCACCGCGCGTTTTGCCGTTGACTTGCAAGACGAGTTTAAGTTCGTCTTGAACGAGTGCGGCGGCGTCCGGTTGCGGCCACGATGCGTCCAAGATCGAACCCGAAGTTGCTGCAAAGCCTAGATCGATCCAGAGCTTACTCGTGATGTGCGGCGCGACGGGATAAAGCGTGCGTAACAAGATCGACGCACCTTCGCGCGAAAGCGACGGACTGACTCCGGGCTTCACCGATTCGAGTGCGTTGAGCATTTTCATCGCCGCCGATACGACGGTGTTGTACTGCTGGCGCTCGTAGTCGAAGTTTGATTGCTTCAACGTGTTGTGGAGTTCAAATCGTGTCGCTTTCAATTCCGTCGGAAACGGACTTGCATCGACGGCGCCTGCTGATGCGATTTCTGTCGCGCGATCAGCACAGTACGTCCAGACGCGACGCAGGAAGCGCATCGCGCCTTCAACGGCGTTGTCCGACCACACGGCCGGGTCTTCCGGCCCACCGACGAACATGACGTAGAGGCGCGCGGTGTCGGCACCGTACTTGTCGATCAGGTCTTGCGGGTCGACGCCGTTTCTTTCGGTCTTGCCCATCTTGCCGATGCCGCCGTACTGCACGACGGAACCGTCGGCGAGTGTGCCGCCGTTGATGTGTCCTTTTTCGTCGAACGTGTTGTGCACTTCCGTCGGCGGGATGTAGTCCTTCGTGCCTTTGTCAGTCGGCTTGAAGAAGATGTGATTCAAGAGCATGCCGTGGTTGGTCATGCGTTTGAACGGTTCATCAAACTTCAGCAGGCCCATGTCACGCATCGCCTTCGTCCAAAAGCGCGCGTAGAGGAGATGCAACACCGCGTGCTCGATGCCGCCGATGTATTGATCCATCGGCATCCAGTAGTCGTTGCGCGCGTCGACCATCGCAGGTTGGCCGTTGATCTGTGCATCGGGCGAGGCGTAGCGCATGTAGTACCACGCCGAATCGACGAAGGTGTCCATCGTGTCGGTTTCGCGACGCGCGGGCTTGCCGCACTTCGGGCACGAACACTTCAAGAACGCTTCGTCTTTGGCGAGCGGGTTGCCGCTTCCGTCCGGAATATGGTGCTCGGGCAACACGACCGGCAAGTCCTTCTCTGGCACTGGCACCGCGCCGCAATCGTCGCAATGAATGACCGGGATGGGCGTGCCCCAGTAGCGCTGGCGCGAGATGCCCCAGTCACGCAGGCGGAAGGTGGTTTTCTTTTCGCCTAATCCTTTGGCAACGAGGTCATTCGCCACCGCATCGACACATGCGGCGAACTTGAGGCCGTCGTATTTTCCGCTGTTGATCGCGACGCCTTCGCCCTTGATGCCGTACCACTCTTGCCATGCGTCGGTGCTGTACGCAGATGAGCCGTGCGCAACTACTTGTTGAATGGGCAGGTTGTACTTCTTCGCAAACGCGAAGTCTCGCTCATCATGCGCAGGCACACCCATGACAGCGCCATCGCCGTAGGTGATGAGCACGTAGTTTCCGACCCAAATCTCCACTTGTTCGCCCGTGAGCGGATGCGTGACGAACAGCCCCGTCGCAACACCTTCTTTTTCCTTGACCGCGAGTTCAGCTTCGGTCGTGCCGCCAGCCTTCAACGCTTCAATCTTCGGCGCGAGCGCAGCGTTCAATTCGCCCGCGCGCACGGCGAGCGGATGCTCCGGTGCTACCGCGACGAAGGTGACGCCCATGATGGTGTCGGCGCGCGTGGTGAACACGTACATCTTGCCGTCTTGAATCGGCTTGCCGCCCGCGTCCTTGATATCGTGTGGGAATGCGAAGCGCACTCCCTCGGACTTGCCGATCCAGTTTTCTTGAATCGTGCGTAAACGGTCTGACCAACCCGGCAACTTATGAAGCGTCGCATCGAGCAATTCTTCGGCGTACTTCGTGATGTTCATGTAGTAGCCGGGAATTTCTCGCTTTTCGACGAGCGCGCCGGAGCGCCAGCCACGACCGTCGATCACCTGCTCATTGGCGAGAACGGTTTGATCCACCGGGTCCCAGTTCACGATTTGGGTCTTGCGATACGCGACGCCGCTCTCCAACATCTTCAGGAAGAACCATTGGTTCCAGCGGTAATACGAGGGGTCGCACGTTGTGAGTTCGCGCGACCAGTCGATCGCGAGGCCCAGCGCGTTGCACTGCGACTTCATAACGCGAATGTTCTCGTACGTCCACGCAGCGGGCGCGACCTTTCCTTTCATCGCGGCGTTTTCGGCGGGCAAGCCAAACGCATCCCACCCCATCGGCATCAGCACATTGTGGCCCTGCATCCGGAGGTAGCGCACCAGCATGTCGTTGATCGTGTAGTTCCGCACATGGCCCATGTGTAGCTTGCCTGATGGATAAGGCAGCATCGAGCAGGCGTAGTACTTGCCTTTCGGAA
>DAINAJ010000009.1:35274-38457 GCA_036733505.1 Casimicrobium sp. | reverse complement strand
GCAAGCGCAGCAAACCAGAGCACCATCTTTTCGCTATAGAGCAGCGGCGCACGCGAGAGCGCATCGACGCCGCCCGCGAGCACCACCTCAGAGCGGCCCGCAAGCATGTTGTTGATCGCAGAGTCGAGCGCCTGCATACCGCTTGCGCAGTTGCGCATCACGGTCCAGCCGGTGACTTTATCACCGCATCCGAGACGCATCGCGACGTAGCGACCGATGTTTACTTCATCCGGCGACGGATTCGCACAGCCAAGGATGACTTCGTCAATTGCGGTTGGCGCGATCGGCAAGCGCGACAACAGCGCGCGACCGGCCGCAACGGAAAGGTCGGACGCCGAGAACGGCCCCGGCGCGTTGCGCGCTTTTAGAAACGGCGTTCGTGTGCCGTCGACAACGTAAATGGGTTCGCGCAGAGCGGAGGCCATGTGTTTTCCTTTGACGCAACCGTGATCGATTGCTTCGAGCGTTACCGTTTTATTGACGTAGATTTCGCAGATTTATCCGTGAATTCGCGCGGACTCACAGCAGCGGAAAACCGCTGGAAGTCCACGCTATTTGTGTCGCGATAATCCAGACTACGCTGACGCGATTACCGCTCGAATTGCGGCTTGTTGTCCCGGCTGATTAACCTTCGCGCGCAGGCTGCCAGCGAGGAAGGGCGCGAGGTGCGTGAGCACGGCGACGTCCTCTTCGACCGCGTCGGCGCTAGTGGCGGCGAGGCCAGCCATGAGCTTCCGGGCGTCTTCACTTGCGAGCGTGGACGAAATCGCGTCGAGCATGAAATGCAAGCGCATCGAAAGATCGTGCGCGTGCAGTTCGGGCAAAGCCTTGGCGAACGCCTGCACAAATCGCGAATCTTGCGCGGCGTAACGTTCGGACAACAAACCACTCACGAACGGCGACGGATCGGCGTACGCGCGGCCCAAAAACTTTAGGAAATCGCTGCCGCCGCGCTCAGGATTTCGCGCCAGTTGCAGCGCCGGGAGGAACATGGTTGCGATGAGCTGTTCGACGCGCAGCGCGGCGTCGATGCCCTTGGCCTCCAAAGCGTCGAGCAAGCGCACGCGCTCAAGGTTCAGCGCGTCGAGGCGGTTGGTGAGCACGATGGCGAACAACTCTTCTTTACTGCCGAAGTGATAGTTCACAGCGGCGAGGTTTACGCCTGCTTCAGTCGTGATCGCACGCAGGCTCGTGGCATCGAAGCCGTGCACGATGAAGAGCTTTTCAGTCGCGGCAAGGATCCGCGTTTTAGTAGCGGCGCGCCCCTCGGTGCGTTGCGGTTTATCGGCGGCGCGCTCACGAAGCTTGAGCGCCGGAAAGTTGGAGTTCATCTGCAAATCAAAAGCCACAGCACACCTTAATCGTACGATTCAAACAAGCGTACGATTCTCTACGAAATCGTCAGTTTTGTGCAAGCTTTGACTGGGCTGGAAGCTCTAAGGTCGCGTTCGATCGCCGTTTACCCAACACTCAACAGCTTTTGACACGCAACGACCGTCTGGCGGTCGATAGATGGTCATTTATTGACTTATCAACAACCAGCAAAATGCAGCTAGAACGACCACCCGCTGGTCGCTGAAGCCGAAAAGCTGTTTCACGACATTCGCTGTCTTATTTCTCCGACCCCACCATGAGCGCGTTGAAACGCCGCTCTGGGCGGTGCGTCACTTTCAGCCCTTTCTTCGCCGCGTAGTCGAAGATTGGATAGAAAACGGGGATGAAGGCTTGGTCGTCCATCGCCACTTCGATGGCCTTTTCGAGCCACGCGTTGCGCTTCGTTTCGTCCATTTGCATGAGCGCTTCACGGGCGAGCGCATCGACTTTCGTGTTGCCGTAGCGCGTGCGGTTGGCGGTGCCCGCGCCGATGGACGGATCCGGGCTCATGAGTAGCGCGCGAATGCCAGCACCTGCTTCTTCCGAGCCGTATTGCGCGGCGAACGCGCTGAAATCCTGCTTGCTCGCTCGACCGAAAAAGACGCTACCGGGGATGGCCTCGACTTCGGCTTTTAGACCCAGTTTCGTCCACATCTGCGCGACGGTTTGGGCGATCCCTGCGTCATTCGGGTAACGGTCATTGGTCGCGGTGAGAACGATCCGGAAGCCGTCGCCCCAGCCCGCCTCTTTGAGCAACGCCTGCGCCTTAGCAAGATCAAACGAGTCGGGCTTGAGCTTTTGGCTGGTGCCGGGATAGGTCAGCGGCAAGAGCTGTGACGCCGGCACCGCGCTGCCCTCCATCAAGCGTTCGGCGATTGCGTTGCGATTGATTGCGAGCGAAAGTGCCTTGCGCACACGTGGGTCTTTCAGAGGATTCTTCGCGAGCGGTTTGCCGTCTTTCGCAGTCACGTTCGGCGATACGTCCCGCGCCGAGTCCAGCGCGATGTAATGCACCAAACCCGCCGCGCCCTTACTGAGCGAGAAGCGTTTGTCGGCGCGCAAACGTGGCAAATCCGCAATCGACGGGAGATCAATCGCATCGACCTCGCCGGTCAGGAGCGCCGCTACGCGCGTCGGGTCTTTTGCGATGACGCGTTCAGTAACCTTCGCCCAAGGCTGCTTCGCGCCCCAGTACGCATCGTTCCGAGCAAGCACCAGGCGATCGCCGTTGACCCATTCGGTGACCTTGTACGGGCCGGTACCAACGGCGGCTTTGATCGAGTTGAAATCCGCGGTCGTCGCGCTCTTCGCAACCTTCGCGGGCACTATGAAGACCCGCGCGAGTTCGAATGCGAGCTTCGGGTTTGGTGTTTTGGTTTTGATGACCAGCGTGTCATCGCCTTGTTTAGTGATGCTCGCGATGCCGCGCACGAACTGCGCGAATGAGTTCGGTGAATTGGGCACATTCGGCACGCGCTCGTACGTGGCGATCACGTCGTCGGCGCTAAATGCGCTACCGTCGTGAAAGGTCACGCCCTTGCGCAACTTGAATTCCCACGTTGTGTCGTTGACGATTTTCCAGCTCGTCGCCAGCGCGGGTTGCAATTTCTGGTTCTCGTCGTTGAACACGAGTCCTTCGTAGATCGTCGAATGCGATGAACCCGTCGGAAACGCATTGAAAAAATGTGGATCGAGTGTGTTGAGTTCGAGCTTGGTGCCGAGCGTCAAATTCTGCGCGAACGCGGCGCCGAATGCGCAGGAAAGAAATGCAGCTGCTGCAAGAAATCGCTTGATACTCATAATTGACCC
>DAINAJ010000009.1:0-35174 GCA_036733505.1 Casimicrobium sp. | reverse complement strand
CGCAGGAAAGAAATGCAGCTGCTGCAAGAAATCGCTTGATACTCATAATTGACCCTAACTGTCGAGAAATTCGGTTCGCTTCGGAAAAAGAAACGTGACTGCGTCGAAGCAATTTTGTAGGCGCGGACTTGGCCGCGCTCGGTATGTAAAGCGACGCCAAGTCGTCGCCTACCGTTCATGAGCTGCACACCGCCCCAAACGATAAACGACCTCTCCGCTAAGTTACACCATTGCTGCCAAAGAACATGTCCAACAATCCAAAGTTACCCCGCATTGCCATCGGCAGCTTCATGCTCGAATCGAACGCACACTCGCCGGTGTCTACGCGCGACGAGTTCATCGAAAACGTGATGATCCTCCCGGAGAACTTGCTCGTGGACCTCGCGAGCGATCACCCAAGGTCGCCAGGGTGTCTAGCGGGCTTTTACGATGAAATGCAGAAGCTCACGGGCGGCGAGTGGGAGCCGGTGCCGATGATTGCGGCAGCGGTCGGCGCCAGCGGCCCGATCGATCAAGCGTGGTTTAACGGGATCGTTGCGTCGATGATCGGCTCACTCGCCGACGCCTTGCGCGAGGGGCCGCTCGACGGTGTGTTCCTGTCGTTACACGGTGCGGCGATCGCGACGGTGGAACCCGATCCCGATGGCGTGTTGCTGAAAGCGCTGCGCATCGTCGTGAAGGACGCGGTGCCGATCGTCGCGACGCTCGATTTACATGGCAACGTGTCGAGTCAGATGGTGGAGAAGGCGGATTACCTGTCGTCGTACCTGACCAATCCGCACGTCGATACGCACGAGCGCGGTGCCGAGTGCGCCAAGGCGATGCTCGAAATCCTCGCGACCGGCAAGCGTGCGCATCGCGCGTTCGTAAAGCTCCCATTCATTCCGCCGTCGGTCACCCAAAACACAGAACGCAAGCCCGGCACCAATACGCCGTATGGCGACATCATTCACTTCGGGCAATCGAAAGTCGGCGTTGATGTGTTGAACGTCAGCGTGCTCTCGGGCTTCACACTAGGCGACACGCCAAAAGCCGGCATGAGTGTCATCGTGTCAGCGCGAACGGCCGACGCCGCGCGCGAAACCGCGCGCGCCGTCGCCACCGAAGCGTGGGGCAACCGCGCACGCTATGTCCCGAGGCTCACAACATTGGCCGACGCCACACGCATGGCGGTGGAAGCTGGCAACGACGCGAGCAAACCGTCGCTCCTTTTTGCCGATGTCGCCGACAACGCGGGCGGCGGGGGCCGCGCTAACACCGTGTGGATTCTCAAGGCGTTCCATGACGCAGGCGTCAAAGGCTGCACGCTCGCCATCTTCTACGACCCGGCACTCGCCGCCGAGGCGCACGTGCTGGGCGTCGGAGCGTCGTTCCACGCAAAGTTCAATCGCAACGAGTCGCACCCGCTCTCGGGCAAATTTGAAGCGAAGGCAACGGTCGCACAATTGAACGACGGCGAATTCATCGGCCGTCGCGGCATCGCGGCCGGCCACGCGGTGAGCCTCGGTCCGTGCGCGCGGCTCACGCTTGGCGGCATTGACGTGATCGTCGTCAGCGTGCGGCAACAAGCCAAAGACCCTGTTTTCATGGAAGCGTTAGGCGTCGACATCCGCGCGCAGCGCACGCTCATCATCAAGTCCCGCGGACACTTTCGCGCATGGGCCGACGAGTTCTTCCCTGACGAACGAATCATAGAAGTCGACGTGCCGGGTCTCACGACGCCGGTGCTAAAAAACGTGCCCTACGAATTCATCCCGCGACCGCTATATCCACTCGATGATGACTGGGGCTGGCAAGTCGGCGAGCCGGAGGTATTTGCGGCGCGTAGCTAGCCCTGACTGTCATACGCAACGTGCCCAGCCGTCACCGTTGCACGCACGACACCGGGCAGTTCGTAGCCGAGGAATGGCGAATTTTTTCCGGCGCTTTTCAGGCTGGCCTTGTTGACCAAGCGATAGGCGCCGGGGTCGAACACGCATAGGTCGGCGGCTGCGTCGACGGCAATGCGCCCAGCGGGCAGGCGCGCGGCGTCGGCCGCGTTGTGCGTGATGCGCGACAAGGCAGCGCTGAGCGGCAATTTCGTGGCATCAGCGAAGCGCAGCGTCAGTGAGAGCAGTGTTTCCAACCCCGTGGCGCCCGGTGCCGCTTCGGCGAACGGCAATTGCTTGGCGTCGTCTTGGCGCGGCGTGTGATCTGAGACGATCGCGTCAATCGTGCCGTCGATTACGCCCGCACGCAGCGCGTCTCGGTCACGCGAGGTGCGCAGCGGCGGTGAGAGCCGGAAGTTGGAGTCATAGTGGCCCATGTCGAGGTCGATCAGATGCAAGTGATTGACCGCGACGTCGGCGGTGACGCGAACACCGTTGGCCTTGGCCGCGCGCAGCATCGCAACTGATTCCGCTGCCGAGACGCGACACACATGCAGATGAACGCCGGTCACGCGTGCGAGTTCAAGGTGCGTAGCGAGCGCAATGGTTTCAGCAATGGACGGAATTCCCGTTAGCCCAAGTCGCGAAGCCACTTCGCCCTCGTGCGCCACGCCGCCCTTTGCAAGGTGAAGGTCTTCGGGTTGCAGCCAAACTGCGTAGTCAAATGTGGCGGCGTATTGCATCGCGTGCAGTAACACTTGCGTGTCGAGCACACCATGGTCTGCTTGCGAAAAGCCGACGCAACCGGCCTGCGCGAGCTTGGAAATTTCCGCGAGATGCTTGCCCGCGAGTGCCTTCGTGAGCGCGCCGAGTGGGTAAAGATGCGTGCTATGAAACGACTGTGCACGCAGACGCAGCATGTCGACTAAGCCCGGCTCATCGAGGACGGGGTCGGTGTCTGGCGAGCAGACCATGCTGGTCACGCCGCCCGCCGCAGCGGCCGCGAGTTCGGTGGCGAGCGTGCCGCGCTTAACGTGCACGGCAAGGTCTACTAAGCCCGGCGCGACAACGCAGCCGTCGGCATTGATCTCTTTATTGCTGTGCCAATCAGTTGGCTGCTGACCGATAGCCACAATCTTGCCCGCTGCGATAAACACATCAGCAGGTGCATCAAATTTCGAGGCCGGGTCAACGACACGACCTTTGCGAATCGCGATTTTCATCGTGCGCTCCCTGCCAAAATCGCCATCACCGCCATGCGCACCGCAATGCCGTAGGTCACCTGCGGCAAGATCACCGATTGCTTACCGTCGGCGACCGCAGAGTCAATTTCCACGCCACGATTCATCGGCCCCGGATGCAGCACGATCGCGTCGGGTTTCGCGAGCGCGAGCTTCTGTGGCGTCAAGCCGTAGCGCGAAAAATATTCACTGGCAGACGGCAGCAACGCGCCGTTCATGCGCTCATTTTGCAAGCGCAGCATCGTGACCACATCCACACCTTTGAGTCCTTCTTCAAGCGAAGTGAACACCCGAACGCCGAGCCGCTCAATGTCGGCTGGAAGCAGCGTGCGCGGCCCAATGACCCGAACTTCGGGCACGCCAAGCGTCGTCAACGCATGAATCTGCGAGCGTGCCACTCGTGAATGCAGGATGTCGCCCACAATCGCGACGGTAAGACGCGTGAAATCTTTCTTGTACTTGCGGATGGTGAACATGTCGAGCAAGCCCTGCGTCGGGTGCTCGTGACGCCCATCGCCCGCATTCACGACGTGCACGTGCGGCGCGGCGTGTTGGGCGATCAAATACGGCGCGCCGCTCTCGGAGTGGCGCACGACGAACATATCGGCGTGCATCGCGGTGAGGTTGGCGATGGTGTCGAGAATTGTTTCGCCCTTGTTGGTGCTTGAACGCGCAACGTCAAGGCTCACCACGTCGGCTGAGAGACGCTTGGCAGCGATTTCGAAGGTCGTGCGCGTACGCGTTGAGTTCTCAAAGAAGATATTGAAAATCGATTTGCCGCGCAGCAGCGGGACGACCTTTACTTCGCGCTCGTTGATGCCGACGAAACTCTCGGCGGTGTCAAGAATGCGTTCGATAATGCGTTTGGGCAAGCCTTCGATGGCGAGCAGGTGGTGCAGGTCGCCGTTGTCGTTGAGCTGCAAGTTCTTTTTCGACAGCATCAACGTGCCTTCCATGCTTCGGTTGTTAACGCAAATTTCCCGTCGTCGCTCTTGCTTAGCGCGAGCATCAGGTCGCGCGACACGATAAGCGGCGCTCCCACGTAGTCCGCTGCGATCGGCAATTCGCGGCCGCCGCGATCAACCAACACCGCGAGCTGAATCGATGCAGGCCGGCCGTAGTCAAACAACGTGTTGATCGCGGCACGGATCGAGCGACCGGTGAACAACACGTCGTCAACGATCACGATGTGTGCGCCCTCGACTGAGAACGAAATCTGTGTGCTGCGGACGTTGCTTTTGAGGCCGCTCGTCGACAGATCGTCGCGGTAAAACGAAACATCGATGTAGCCCACTTCGTGTTCGCCATCGAGTTCCGACGCGAGCCGATCCGCGAGCCATGCGCCACCGGAATACACGCCGACAAGTTTCGCGTTGAAGGCAATAGCCGGAGCCATTTGCGCTTTGAGGCTAGCGAACAGCGCTTCGGCGTCGGGAAGAGATTGATTTTGTTCTGTCATGGTCATTTCACGGTTTCGGTGGCGTCGATCTGCACCGCACCCTCTTCAAAAAATCGGCGCAAAATCTGCGCCGCTGCCTCGGCGTCTATCGCCTGTTTTTTCTTCTGCCCGGTCAAGCGGCTGCCCGCGAGCACTTGCGCTGCATCTACGCTGGTGTAGCGCTCGTCAACCAAATACGCCGGTCGATCAAAGCGACCTTGCAGTTGTCGCGCAAATTTCTCGCAACGCGCGGTCATCGCGTGCGGCTTGCCGTCGGGGTGCGATGGCCGTCCGACGACGAACGCGTTCGGCCCCCATTCATTGACCAGCGCCTTGATCGCCGCGAAGCGCGCGTCATCGCTTTCTGCATCAATCGCGGTGAGCGGGTTCGCGGTTTCGGTCAAGTCGTTACCTATGGCCACACCGATGCGCCGTTCGCCAAAATCAAAAGCGAGGAACGCGCGATTGGCCGACATCACGCGTGCCCCACTGCGGAGGAGAGCGCGAAGCGCGACACGCCCAAACGCTCCATTGCGACATTAAACAAATCGTCGGGCGGTGTATCAAAAATCAGATCCGCATCCGCGGGCACGGTTAACCACGCGTTCGCCGCGATTTCTTCTTCGAGTTGGCCCGCGCTCCAGCCAGCGTAACCGAGCGTCAGCAGCCATTCGTGCGGGCCGTTGCCGTTGGCTACGGCTTCGAGAATATCTTTGGAGGTGGTGAGCGAAAGTTCGTCGCTGACTACGATCGAAGAGTTCCAGGAACTATGCGATCGATGCAGCACGAAACCATGTTCCACACTGACCGGGCCGCCGAAATGCACCTTACGCTGCCCCGTCGCGAGATCGGTCAGGCCGATGTCGATTTGTTCGAACAACGTTTCCATCGTCAAGTCGGTCGGCCGATTAACGATCACGCCCAGCGCGCCACGCTCATTGTGTTCGCACAAATAGGTGACCGTCCCCTTGAAACTGGGGTCCGCCATGGCGGGCATGGCGATCAGGAAGTGGCCGGCGAGGCAACTTGATTTCATAGAGCATCATTTTACGGGCCGAGGCCACCGTGCCGTAGTTGGGCTGGCAAAATAGGCGCGCAGGCCAATAAAAAATCGCAGTCAGGGAGCGGCCGCACTTTCCGAAAGCTCACTTATGCGCCACAAGCGCGCCCTCATGTGGTTTCGCCGCGATTTGCGGTGTTTTGACAACGCTGCGCTTCATGCTGCACTGATCCACGCCGAACGCGTGCATTGCGTTTTCGTGTTCGATCGCGAAATTCTGGATTTACTCGCCGACAAAGCTGATCGGCGCGTTGAGTTTATTTGGGAAAGCATTGTCGAATTGCGAGTGGCGCTTGAGGCGCTTGGCGGCAGTTTGCATGTGCTCTATGACACTGCAAGCATTGCGATTCCGAGGCTCGCGGCAGCGCTTGATGTGGATGCTGTATTCACCAACCACGATTACGAGCCATCGGCGCTCGCTCGTGACAGTGCGGTTTCTGCTGCGCTCAGGGCGAAAGGCGCTTCGTTCGAGACACGCAAAGATCACGTCATTTTTGAGAAGGACGAAGTGCTCACAGCCGCCGGCAAGTTCTTTTCAGTGTTCACGCCGTACAAAAACGCGTGGCTGAAGCGACTTGAGGCGTTTTACGTCAAACCGTATCCCGTCGAGACGCACAAATCGCACTTCGCAACCGACAAAACCGCAGAAATTCCAGCATTGGAAGCGATGGGGTTTTCGCGCACCAACCTGCGCGAAATGAAGCTCCCAACAGGCATGTCTGGCGGCGAAAAATTATTCACCGAATTTCTAGAGCGCATAGACCGCTACGACGAAACGCGCAACTTTCCGTCGATCAAAGGCCCGTCGTACCTATCCACACATTTGCGCTTTGGCACGGTGTCGATTCGTGGCTTGGCCGCAGCCGCGTGGCAGCGCTGGCAAGAAGGCTCGCGCGGCGCAGAAGTGTGGCTCTCGGAGTTGATTTGGCGCGATTTTTACGTGCACATCCTGCACCACAATCCGCGCGTGGTGAACGGCGCGTTTAAGCCCGAATACGACGCGATACGCTGGCGCAATGATCCCGAGCGATTCGCTGCGTGGTGCGAGGGGCGCACGGGGTTCCCGATTGTGGACGCCGCGATGCGGCAGCTTAACCTTACCGGCTACATGCACAACCGGCTGCGCATGGTAGCTGCGAGTTTTTTGACTAAAGATTTGCTCATCGACTGGCGCTGGGGCGAGTGCTATTTCGCGGAAAAGCTCAACGATTTTGATTTGTCGGCAAACAACGGTGGTTGGCAATGGGCGGCGTCGACCGGCTGTGACGCGCAGCCGTACTTCCGCATTTTCAATCCGCTCAATCAAAGCGAAAAGTTTGACCCCGAAGGCATGTTCATCCGTAAGTACGTACCCGAGTTGGCGAAGCTTTCCAACAAAGATATACACGCACCGTCGCTCACCAAACCCGTCGAACTACAAGCGCGCGGCTTCGTGCTCGGGCGCGATTACCCTTTGCCCATCGTGGATCACGCAGAGGCCCGGAACGCGACTTTGGCCGAGTTCAAGCGCGCGCTGGGGAAGCAAGTTGTTTCATCGTAGGCGATGTGGGCTGGAGCCAACGTTGCCTTTTTTGCCACAGATTTACACAGATAAACACAGATTTGATCGAGTTACAACGCCAATATCATCCGTGTTCATCTGTGTAAATCTGTGGCAAACACATAGCCCGCAATGCA
The DNA here is from genome assembly GCA_036733505.1 of Casimicrobium sp. Classification (GTDB taxonomy): domain Bacteria; phylum Pseudomonadota; class Gammaproteobacteria; order Burkholderiales; family Casimicrobiaceae; genus Casimicrobium. The sequence continues at coordinate 27,890 of DAINAJ010000009.1, read as the reverse complement.
GTGGCTACGATGTTTTTCGCAGCGACGTTGCTGTCAGCTAAGTTCTACTCCAAATTCGGTATGATGCGATGCAGCAAAAACTTTCCGAATCATCGATAGGCGCTCCCATGAAAACTCTTGAAAATCGCGTTGCTCTCGTCACGGGCTCCACCAGCGGCATTGGTCTTTCTATGGCGCGGCGCTTTGCCGAGGCGGGCGCGGAAGTGGTGATGAACGGTTTTGGTGATCCCGCTGAAATTGACCGTCTGCGCGAGGAAATGGCGGAAACGTTTAAGACACGCGTGCACTACATCCCGGCGGATTTGTCGAAGGGCTCCGAGGCGCAAATGCTCGTGAAGCAGACGATTGCGATTTGCGGTCGCATCGACATTCTGGTGAACAACGCCGGCATTCAGCATGTCTCGCCGATTCAAGATTTTCCCGATGACAAATGGGACGCCGTGCTCGCGATTAACCTGTCGAGTGCGTTCCACACTTCGAAAATCGCGCTGCCCGACATGCAATCACGCGGTTGGGGCCGCATCATCAACGTCGCGTCAGCGCACGGCCTCGTGGCATCGGTAAACAAGTCCGCGTACGTGGCGTCGAAGCACGGAATCATCGGGCTGACCAAAGTGACCGCGCTCGAAAACGCTAAGTCACAGATCACCTGCAACGCGATTTGCCCAGGCTGGGTCGATACCCCGCTGGTGCGCAAGCAGATCGAAGCGCGCGCCGCAGCACAGAGCATTTCCGTTGAAGCCGCGACTCAGCAATTAGTCGGCGAAAAACAGCCGAGTGAGCGCTTCGTAGCGCCTGAGCATTTGGCCGAACTCGCGCTCTTCCTGACGACTGAAGCCGGCGGTTCGATGACCGGCGCGGCCTACACAATGGACGGCGGTTGGACGGCGCAGTAAACACGGCGGCCGACACGCCAGCGCGCCTGGTGATCGACACCAACGTGCTCGTGTCGGCGTTGGTGTTTAAGGATTCGCGCCACTTGCCGTTGCGTCAAGCGTGGCAGGCGGGGCGCGTCATTCCGTTGCTATCGATCAAAACGTACCGCGAATTGAAGCGCGTGCTGGGCTACGAAATGTTCAAGCTCAGCGACGATCAAATCGCCGAAGGCATCGCGCATCTCGGGCCCTTCATGGAGTGGGTGACGATTGACGATGCGGCAATTGTCTCGCTGCCCAAATGCAGCGACCGAGACGACCAAAAGTTTCTCAATGCCGCGCTGTGCGGTCGGGCCGACGCACTGCTAACGTACGATCGCGCGCTTTTGAAGCTGCGCAAACGTGTTCCGTTTGCGGTCACGAAACCGGAAACATGGTCTGAACAACTTTACGCCACCAACGGCAGCCAAATGCCGGTTTGAGCGAATTTTATCGATTAGTCGACCTATCGCATAATCGCGATGTAATCCCCGCACATCAGTCGTTCAATGCCAAAAGCTGTTGCGCTGTGCAGGCGGTGAGCGACACGTATTCCGGTGGAATACGCGCGCCACGCGAGTTCCCCATCGTGGTTGTTTTCTCACGTTGCGCACAAAACCAGTGCCGTCGCGAGTAGAATTCACCTCGAATATGAAGTTTTTGCTCCGACCCCTTGTTTTTGTTCAGGTTTTCCTCGCTACCGGCATCGCCGTCGCGCAGGGGCCGAACCTATTGTCCGCTGCCGCACTGGTGGTCGACGCGCGCTCGGGCGAATCGTTGTATTCAAAAAACGCGAACACCGTAACGCCAATCGCCAGCATCACCAAGCTGATGACGGCGGTGGTCGTGCTCGACGCGCAGCAAAATCTCGATGAGCGCATCGCGGTCGACATGAACGACCTCGATTATTTGAAGGCCAGTCATTCGCGTTTATCAATCGGCAGCGAACTCTCGCGCCGCGAGATGCTGCAATTGGCGCTGATGTCATCCGAGAACCGCGCGGCTAGCTCACTTGGTAGGCATTACCCAGGCGGACTGACGGCCGCTGTGAAGGCGATGAACGCGAAAGCGATTTCGCTCGGGATGACCAACACGCGCTACGTCGACACCTCCGGTTTGTCGCCCGAAAACGTCTCCACGGCGCGCGATCTTGCCGTGCTCGTACAGGCCGCGCAGCGCTACCCGCTCATTCGTGAATACAGCACGCAATCAGAGCAATACGTGCAGATTCCGGCCACCGGCCAGACGTTGCATTACAACAATTCCAACGCGTTGGTGAAGTCCGGCGGCTGGGATATTTCGCTGCAGAAAACGGGCTTTATCCGCGAGGCCGGCCGCTGCGTAGTGATGCTCGCGCAAATCGCGCAACGCCCCGTCGTGATGATTCTGCTTGATTCAGTCGGCAAGTTCTCTCGCCTCGGCGACGCGCAACGCGTCAAAACCTGGGTCGAAACTGGCGAAGTGCTACCACTGCCGCCACCACCAAAACCGATGCGCGCCATAAAAGGCAAGCGCGGCGTGAAGTTCGCGATGAAGGCGGGTAAAGCCAGCAAAGCCGTCAAAGCCAACAAGGGCGTGCGCGGCAAGGCCGTGGTTAAGAAGCGCCGTCGCTAGCCGCGGTTACGACGCCCGCGCCGATGTAGCGAGCAATTCCTTCGCCATTTTTTCCGTCGCTGCACCTACTTCGTGTCCGGCGAGCATGCGCGCAATCTCGGCTAAACGCTCCTTCTTGCCCAACACGTTCACATGCGTCGTCGGGCTTTGCGCGTTGTCGCGCGAAACCGTGAAATGATGATCGGCGTGCGCCGCCACTTGTGGCATATGCGTGACGCAAAGCACTTGCCGCGCGGTGGCCGCTCCCGCACCCGAAGCCAGCGTTTGTAACTTTCGCCCCACCTGCGCCGCGACTCTGCCGCCGACACCAACGTCGACTTCGTCAAACACTAAGGTCGGCACGGCAGCGGCGTCGCCACACACCACCAAAATCGCGAGCGATACGCGCGCTAATTCGCCGCCTGACGCCACTTTCGCCAGAGGCGCGAACGGCAAACTCGCGTGCGAGCGAAACGCAAATTCCACGGTCTCCGCGCCAGTTGATTCGATGGTGGCCAGCGGCGCGAGCGTGATGCTGAACGCGGCGTTTGGTAACGCTAAGTCTGGCAACTCTGCGGTGGCAGCTTCAGCCAATGTGGTCGCCGCTTTTGTGCGCAACGCGGTGAGTTTCGCGGCTTCGCTCTGCAACGCGGACTGCGCACGCTCGGCTTCGCGCGCGAGCGCCGCGATGTCCTGCGCAGCGGCGAGTTGTTGCAATTTTTCTTCGAGACTTTGCCAGTGTGACGGCAAATCTTCGGGTCGCACACGTAGCTTGCGCGCGAGCATGAAGAGCGCCGACAAGCGAGATTCAGTCGACTGCAAACGCTCGGGGTCGATGTTTAATTTGGCGGCGTAGTGACGCAGCGTTTGCGCTGCTTCGTCGAGCTGCACGCTGGCCGATTCGATGAGTTGCCTTGCTTCGGCAAGCGCAGGGTCAATGCGCTCTGCGGCAGTAACGGCGCTCATCAGTTGCGCGAGTGATTCGCCGATGCCGTCGTCGTCCGCAATCGCAGCGCGCGAGGATTCCACCGTTTGCAGCAATTCCTTGCTGTGACTCAAACGGGTTTGCTCAAGCGTCAACGCGCTCCATTCTTCGTCGCTCGGTTTCGCAGCGCGCAGTTCTTGCAAATCTGCTTCGAGCGCAGCTCGCTCCTTGGCAATCGTCTCGGCGGCGCTTTGCGCGTGTGCGAGCGCGGCTCGGGCTTGCGCGGCGCTGCGGTGCGCGCTCTGCACGACGGCGAGAGTGCCTTCTGCGCCCGCAAAACGATCCAGTAATCCACGTTGCGTAACGCCCCGCAAAAGGGCTTGATGTTCGTGCTGCGCGTGCAGCTCAAGGAGCGTTGCACCGAGTTCGCGCATCTCGGTCACCGATGCCGGGCGGCCGTTAATCTGCGCACGACTTTTGCCCGCAGCATCAATCACGCGACGCAGCACCACGTTGTCCGCATCAGGCTCGGCCTGCGCCGCGAGCCACGCTTTCGCGGCGGCATTGTTGCCCACTTCAAACTCGGCCGTGATGTCTGCCTGCTTGGCGCCAACGCGCACATTGGCGCTCTCGGCGCGCGCACCGAGCGCGAGGCCCAAAGCGTCGAGCACGATGGATTTGCCCGCGCCGGTTTCGCCGGTGAGCGCGCACATGCCCGCCTCAAACTCAATGTCGAGGCGATCAATCAATACAAAATTTCGGATGGAGAGTTGCTTGAGCACAGGACGAAGGTCGTTACCGGTTAACTTGTTTTCGCGGCGCGAGACCCTCGGGCGTTTCGGTCCAGCCGAGCTTGCCGCGCAGCGTGTGGTAGTAGTCGTAATCGAGCGGATGCCACAGCCGCATCGTCGCGCTCGCGCGTTTGATCACCACCGAATCGCCCTCGGACAGTTCGATATTGTGATGCCCATCGATGCTCGCCAAAGCATCGCGCGCGCGTGCGACAGTAATACGAATTTCCGAATCATCGGCCACCACAATCGGGCGGTTGGTCAACGCATGCGGAGCAATCGGCACGATGGTGAAGGCATTCACAAACGGAGCCATGATCGGGCCACCGGCCGAGAGCGCGTACGCCGTGGAGCCGGTAGGTGTCGCAACAATCGCGCCGTCCGAACGAAAGCCATACGCGAAGCGATCGTTGAGAGAAATTTCAAGATCAACCAGCGAGGTCGCCGCGCCGCGATTGACCACCACGTCGTTCACGGCCAAAAATTCTTGGTCGTCCGTCACGGAGCTTGTGGTGCTGAGCAAAACGCGCCGCTCTTCGCGATATGCGCCGGCCAAAATTTGCGGAAGCGTGACGTGTAAGTTCGCCATCGTCAAATCGGTCAAGAACCCGAGACGCCCCTGATTCACGCCCACGAGCGGCACGTCGTAGCGCGCGAGTTGCCGTGCCATCGAAATGAAGGTGCCGTCGCCGCCCAATGCGATCACCAATCCGCAGTTCACGCCGATCTCTGCGATCGTCAAATGCGGCCACGGCGGGTTGTCGACTTCGTTTGCGCTTTGCGCCTCGATCACCGGCGTGTAGCCCAGCGACTGCAGCAACTTCGCCACCGAAAACACGACGTCGCTCAACTCGGGCGCAACGTCGCGCAGCCCGTCGCGAACGGACGGACGCACCGCAATGGCGACGTGGCAGGGAGCGAGGGCGTTTGGCATGGGTGGATTTAATCACAGCCTTCTTGCGGCACGATGAATGCGCATCAACCGCTGCTCTGCGAGGCCTCATCGGGTATCAGAGCCGTAGAAATTATCAGCCACAGATTTACACAGATGAACACGGATTGCTTTACGCCGACAGTTGCGCATTTTTTTGACCGCTTTGCGTGCATAGGAGCAAATCGGCGCTCTTCCAAATCTGTGTTCATCTGTGTAAATCTGTGGCAAAAATATTACCTGCTACTCGAACCACACCCGCGTGGCACACCGCCCTGAAGCAAGCATTTCGTCTAACCGCCCTACAATCACTCTCATGCTGGACCCCAGATCACGAATCCTGCTGAATGCGCTCGTTGAGCGCTACATCGCCGATGGCGAACCGGTGGGCTCGCGCACACTTTCCAAGCAAAGCGGCCTCGAACTCTCGCCCGCGACCATTCGCAATGTGATGGCCGACCTCGAAGAGCTGGGCTTCATCACGAGCCCGCACACCTCGGCCGGGCGCATCCCCACACCGCGCGGCTACCGCTATTTTGTCGACACGTTGCTGGTGTCGCCGCAAGCGCGTCAAATCAATTTGACCGACGCGCAGTCGCATATTCACGGCCAGTTGCCGCAAGAGTTGGTGAGCTCCGCCGCGCGCATGCTTTCCGATTTGTCGTCGTTCGCGGGCGTGGTCGCCGCGCCGCATAAGCCGCCAGCGTTTCGGCATATTGAATTTGTGCGCTTGAGCGAGCGGCGGCTTCTGATGGTGCTCGTCGCACCCGATGGCGATGTGCAAAACCGCGTGCTGCATGCCGAGCGCAATTACACGCACGCACAGCTTATTGAGGCCGCCAATTTCTTCAACGAAAATTTTGCAGGTTTACCGCTCGATCAAGTACGCGCACGGCTCACCGACGACTTGAAGCGACTGCGTGAAGACATGGTCGGTTTGATGACAGTTGCCGTTGAAACTGGCGGCGAAGTGGCGCAGTCAAGCGACGAGCTGATCGTCTCCGGCGAGCGCCGTTTGCTGCATTCGCAAGACTTGTCGGGCAGCATGGATAGCCTGCGGAAACTCTTCGATTTATTCGAGCAGCGCACGCAACTCTTGCACCTGTTCGATATGGCAAACAAAGCCGATGGCGTGCAGATTTTCATCGGTGGCGAATCGCAAGTCGTGCCGCTCGACGAGTTTTCACTCGTCACCGCACCGTATCAAGTCAACGGCCAAATCGTCGGCACCCTAGGTGTGATCGGCCCAACGCGCATGGCCTACGACCGCGTGATCCCCATCGTCGATCTCACGGCGAAACTTCTGTCTTCGGCTTTGCAGCGGGAGATGGGGGAGAGTTAACTTTCAGGAGGCACCACACGGCAATCGACGCCTTCTTCCTGACAGTAGAAACCCGAAGATCGATGCGATCTGTTGGCAAATTTCGCGGAGCACCAATCGTGAGCATCAAAGACTTTTGTCGCCATTGCGGGCGCGCCGAAATCATCGGCGCTAGCGTCGCTTTGCTTGTCGCATTGGTCTACAAACTCAGGAGCAACGGAGCCGGAATTCCCACGGCACTTTTGCTGGCTATTGCGACAATCGTGTGCGCGCTCTTCGCGAGTCGCCTGGTGGTTGTCCTTGGTGAACGCATGATTGCCTACGGAGGTCAGTCGCGGTACTTCTACCTCCCGTGCGTCGTTGCGGCCGGTGCCGTTTTGGCTAATGTGGTTGCCTTTTTTCTGGGGCGACTGGCGCTTTTTGTGGCAGGCTACGAGAGTAGCGTCATCGTGCGTCAAGATGCCGAATGGAATTTTGTATTCGCACTCGACGAGGCGATGGGCGTCGTCCGGTGGTGGTTCGCGAGCTTTTTCTTTTACGCCGTTTATGCGAGAGCAAAAGTGCGCGCGCAATCCGCGACACGCGTACTGGCATTGCTGTTCACAACACTCTCTGCTATTGGCTTTCTGTTGGCTGCTACTCTGAACCGGGCGTAGGAGGAGAGTGCACGAGACGTCGCAGATCGCCCGGCATTCGCTCCTACAATGAGCACAGTATGACCGCAACACCTCCCTCCCCCGCCCACGGCCGCGCTCCTCGCGTTGGCATCTTGCTCACCAACCTTGGTACGCCTGACGCGCCGACCGCTTCCGCTGTCCGCCGTTATCTCGCAGAGTTTCTAAGCGACCGCCGCGTTGTGGAAATTCCGCCTGTGGTGTGGAAGATCATTTTGCACGGCATCATTTTGCGTACGCGGCCGGCGAAAAGCGCGAAGAAGTACGCGAGCGTTTGGACGAGCGACGGGTCGCCGTTGTTGGTGTGGACGCAGCGTCAGGCGCAATATCTACGCGGCGCGCTTGGGGAGAAAATTCGCGCGATGGGATTGCCGTCGGACATAGTGAAAATTGAAGTCGGCATGCGCTACGGCAACCCGAGCATCGCGAGCGCGTTGGCGAAACTCAAAGCGGAAAATTGCGACCGTATTTTGGTGTTGCCGATGTATCCGCAATACGCTGCGAGCACCACGGCGACCGCCTGCGACGAAGTGTTTCGCGTGCTCTCGAAAGAGCGCTACATGCCTGCGCTGCGCACCATCACGTCGTGGCACGACGACCCGAATTACATCAAGGCGCTAGCCGGCCGCATTACTGATTTTTGGGGCAAGCACGGCCGCCCGGATAAGCTTTTGATGAGCTTTCACGGCGTGCCGAAATTTAGTTTGCTCAAGGGCGATCCGTATCACTGTTTGTGTCACGTGACGGCGCGTTTGTTGGCGCGTGAATTGGGGCTTACCGAGTCGCAATGGGTATTGACGTTTCAGTCGCGATTTGGAAAAGCTGAGTGGTTGCAGCCCTACACCGAAGCTACGCTGAAGGAGCTGCCCGCACAGGGCGTGAAGCGTTTGCATGTGGTGTGCCCCGGCTTTCCGGCGGATTGTTTGGAGACGCTGGAAGAAATCGCGATGGAAGGCAAAGAGACTTTCCTTCATGCGGGCGGCGCGCAGTACGACTACATTCCCGCGCTCAACGACCACGAGTCGCTGATTCACGCGTTGACCGAGCTTTCGCTCGCGAACCTGCGAGGCTGGCTCAATCCGCCCCCAAGCGCCGCCGACTTGCAGGCGCAGGTGCAGCGCGCGAAAGCGTTGGGGGCGAAGGACTGATGCGCGACAGGGCAACGATCACGCGACGCGTTGCGCTCAAGCGCATCGGTGCGGTGTCGTCGTTGCCCGCGTTGGCCGCGCTCGGCGGTTGCGCCGAATTTGACCCCGGCTATCCGCCGTCTGCGACGCCGCGTTTCGCGCCCGTTCAATGGCCCGAAGGCCGCGAGCGAACGGCGTTGGTGTTGGGCAGCGGCGGGCCGCGCGGCTTTGCGCATATCGGCGTACTCAAGGTGCTCGAAGCGGCAGGCATCGAACCCGCGCTAGTCGTGGGTTCGAGTGCGGGTGCGATTGCGGGCGCGCTATACGCCTCGAAAATCGCAGCGACGGAGATCGAGCGACGTGCGCTGGATTTGGGCCTGACCGACATTGCGGATCCGGCGCTGATGCAGCCCAATCGCCTGATTGGTCGTGCGTTGCAAAACTTTGTAAACACCGCGGTAAATGATCGCGTGATTGAGCAGCTGCCACGTCGCTTTTGCGCGGTGGCCGCGGTGCTGGGGAAGCCTGAACTCGTTGCGTTCACCAGCGGCAACACGGGCGCAGCGGTGCGCGCCTCCGCCGCGCTTCCCTCGATGTTTTTGCCGACGCCGATCGGCGGCGTCACCTATGAGGACGGCGATTTAGTTTCGCCAGTGCCCATTCGTATTGCACGGCAGTTGGGGGCGACGCGCGTCGTTGCCGTCGACGTCTCGGCATTTCTTGAAGACACACCGGAGCGCGCGCCTGAGTCGTGGCGCAAACGCGACGAGGAGCGCCGCGTAATCATCGACGCCGAAGCGAAAGAGGCCGACTTCATGCTGCGCGTGCGGCTGCCGTATTACGCTGGCGCTTCACGCGAATATCGCGAGAACTTGATTCGCCTGGCGACGGCGCAAACGCGCGACGCGCTGGCGCAGTTCCGCGCGGTGCTGGGGTAGGGGCGGTGCGACGTTACCGGCTGAATCGCGGCTGGCCCGAGCTGAGTCGAGATTCCGCGTTTACAAACTAGTTACAGCTTTAACGCACCAGCGACAGACGCACGGGCATTGCAGGTCAATTTCGTCGTATGTCGACTAAGCTCCATAATGCTGTGTAATGACCGTATAGCTGTCGATAGAGCTCAAAAGCTGTAAATCACAGTGAACGTGCTGAGGTGCTACTTCGCGCTCCACTCGCCCGCATTGCCCAAGCTTTTCACCGCGTCGTTGCCGAGCCATGCTTTGGCTTTGGCGTCACCTTTCATATAGGCATCGAGAAATTGCAGCGTGATGCGTTGTGTGTGTTCGCGAATGATGGCGGCTGTAGCGGCATCGGTGACGTTTTTACTGTCGCCCGTGACCGCACTCATCCATGCGCCGTCGCGCCAATTGCCCCCGCCGAACACCGCATGGTCGCCGCCTTCAAAAATCACGCGGTACTTGTCGCCCACGGGCTGCGCGTCAAACAACGCGGCGCGGTTTTTGGCGTTGGAGCCGGTGCTCATCACGTCGCCGTCAATGGTGCCCGTCACACTCAAAAATGGTCGTGCCATTTCGCCGTAGCGCTCGGGCCAACTGCGCTTCAAGCCTTGTACTGAGGGGCTAAACGCGATGAACGCTTTGATGCGTGGCTCGGCGAGCGTTTTGATCGGGCCGGGGTAGCGCACGCCCGCTAGCGCCATCGTGGTGAGCGCGCCGAAGCTGTGGCCAGTCATGGCGATACGAGTGAGATCTGCGCGTTTGATCCAAGCAGGTGCATCCGCTTTCGTTCGCAAGCGCGAAATTTCGTCGAGCACGAAACGCACGTCATCCACGCGTCCGAGGAGTTGCTCCGCAGTCGCGCCGCGCGCGAGGCGCTGCTTCGGCGCGCCTTCACCGGGACCTTTCCACAACGCGTCGTCGCTGCCCGGATGCTGCAGATGGATGACAAGGTAGCCGTTTGCTGACCAATGCTCGCCCCACGCTTTGCCCCCTTCGCGCGAGCCACCCAGCCCATGCGAAAAAATCACCAGCGGCACGCTGTCTGCGCCGTCGGGTAGGCGAACTTTCAGCGGCAATACGCGTTCACGATTGCCGTCTTTCCATTCAATGTCGATCACCTGCGTTGCTGCGACAGCCGGCATCGCCGTGGCGAACAACACGGCGCAGGCAGTGAGGGCGGAGAGGAGGATGCAGCGAATTTTCATCCGTCGAAATGTAACTGGCAACGCAGATATCCGACACACGCATAATGCAAACAAACGTAACCGGCACTGCGCACCCACATGGAAACTATCAAACAACTACGTGGCCAATATCTTCTCGGCGCCGACAGCGCCGGCGCGTTGGTCGAGCGAAACATCGCACGCGTGAACGACCCAGCGGGCGAGGGCGCTCGGGCATTTCTCTCGCTCAACGAGAGTGCCGCGCGCGCCGCCGCCGCTGCATCCGACACTCGCATGCGGGAAGCGGATTCGCGCCCGCTTGATGGCATCACCATCGCCATCAAAGATTTGTTTGATGTTGCGGGCGAAGTGACCGGCGCAGGCTCCACAGTGCTGCGCTCGCGTCCACCGGCTTCGGCGGACTGCCCCGCCGTGGCGCGATTGCGTGACGCAGGCGCGATCATTTTCGGGCGCAACAACATGGTGGAGTTCGCGTTTTCGGGCATCGGGATCAATCCGCATTTCGGCACACCGCGCAGCGCGTGGGGCCGCACCGCAGACGGCGGCGGCCGTGTGCCCGGTGGCTCGTCGAGTGGCGGCGGCGTGGCGGTGGCCGACGGTATGGCCGTCGCAGCGCTCGGCTCGGACACCGGCGGCAGCGTGCGCTTGCCTGCGGCGTTCAACGGCGTCGTAGGGTTCAAACCCACGGCATATCGGGTGCCGGTGAATGGCGCGATTCCGTTGTCGTTTTTGCACGATTCGGTCGGGCCGATTGCGAACTCGGTGGAATGTTGCGCACGGATCGACGCGGTGCTCGCCAACGAGATTTATCACGAGCCCACGCCGAAGCCGATGAAACGCGTTCGGCTCCTCAATCCGCTCGGCACGCTATGGAGCAATCTTGATCCAGAGGTGGAGCTCGCTGTGAAGCGCGCCATCGACCGGCTGCGCAGCGCTGGCGCAACTGTTGTCGACGCGCAGTGCGAACCGCTAGAGAATCTTTTCCGCGATGCCGCCGCGCCGCCAGAAGAGCGCATCATGGGCCGCGTGGCGGAAACCTGTGACTGGCACGCAGCCAATGTGAACGTTGATGGTGTTGGCTACGACCCACGTGTGTGGAAGCGAATTCAGATGCACGCTGACGTGACGCGCGCGGAGGTGTCACAGGCGCTCGCGTACTTGCGGCTTTGGAAACATCGCATGCATGACGTGTTTACCGGCGCCGACGGTTTCGACGCAATCATCACGCCCACGGTCGCCTGCATACCTTCGCATATCGCGCCATTGGTCGCCGACGACGCACTGTTCTTTGCGAAAAATCAGCTCATCCTGCGCAACACTTCCTGGGTGAATTTGATGGACGGCTGCGCGCTCACGCTGCCTTGTCACACGAGAGGCGAGGCACCAGTGGGTCTGCAGCTCGTAGGACGGCACGGTGGCGATCACGCGCTGTTGGCGCTTGGGATGTCGGTGGAAGCGTTGCTTCCGACACGCTGACCGGCGCATGCGTGACGGGCGCGGCACAATGCGGCTATGAACGCATTCAACGACGCTATTAATTTCTCAATCGCTCACGAAACACCGTGGCCGCGCGACCCACACGCCAAACCGGCACCGGAGCAAGCGCCGTTTGGCGTGCACCACACCGATCCGGCGCCATGGAACGTCGCGCGCGGACCTTTGCACGTTCGCGGCGGCGTTTCGGGCATAGTGCTGCAACGTGGCAAAGAGATCGCGGCGTGGGGCGAGCCGGATCGTGCCGATCAAACATTCAGCGTCGCGAAAACGTATCTTGCATTGCTCGCGGGAGTGGCGCAATTGCGAGGCTTGCTGCCGGACGCGGACGAACCAGTGGTTGCGCGACTGCCGGGCATTGGCTTCGATTCACCACACAATCGCACGATCACGTGGGCGCATTTGTTGGAGCAGACTAGCGAGTGGGAAGGCTCGTGCTTCGGATTGCCAGACACCGTGGATCGTTATCGCGCGGTGTCACACGATCCGCGTCCAGTACTGGGCGTGAAGGGCGACGCGAGGCCGCTGCACGCGCCGGGGACGTATTGGGAATACAACGACGTGCGCATTAACCAGCTTTCGCTTGCGCTGTTGCATTTGTTCAAGCAACCGCTGCCCGAAGTTTTCCTCGAAGCGATTCTGAATCCGCTGGGCGGCGGTGAAGGGTTTCGTTGGGAGGGCTACGACGATGCATGGACTGAAGTCGTCGATGCATCGGGCACGCTACGCAAAATGCAAAGCGTTCCGGGCGGCACGCACTGGGGCGGCGGCGTGTCAATCAGTGCGCGCGATCAGGCGCGTGTGGGCGAGCTCGTGCTCAATGGTGGCGAGCACAACGGCAGAGCGCTTGTGCCGCGCGCGTGCGTTTCTCGAATGACGCAACCCTGCGCCATCGCGCCGTTTTACGGGCGCCTGATGTGGCTCAACAGTAACGGAACGCAGTTTCCTGGCGCATCTACGCGAGCGAGTTTCATGGTCGGCGCGGGCGGTCACTACACGTGGATCGAGCCGGAGTTTGATGCCGTGGTCGTCGTACGTTGGCTAGATTCGCCGAGCGTGCCGCTGTTCATGCAAAGCGTCGCGGCCGCGCTTCGCGATTAACCGCCGTTCGGCGCAGGCGCACATTGCATGCGCCTGCGAGTTGGATACGACTATTTACTGCGCTTGCGCAACGTGTTCCAGATCCAAGGGCCAACGAGTATGACGATGGTGAGCGCGAGGATTGAGCCGCTCAACGGACGCTCAAAAAACACCAGCGGGCTGCCCTGACTGATCGCTAGTGAGCGCCGCATTTGTTCTTCGGCCAATGGGCCGAGAATCATGCCAATCAACACTGGCGCGGCAGGGAAGTCGTAACGTCGCATTAGGAAACCCATGCAACCGATAACGTAGAGCAGGAACACATCGAAAGCAGATTGGCGCATGCCGTACACGCCCATCGCCGCGAAGACGAGAATGCCTGCGTAGAGCTGTGGGCGCGGTATTTCGAGAAGCTTGATCCAGATGCCGATGAGTGGCAAATTGAGCACCAGCAGCATGACGTTGCCAACATAGAAGCTAGCGATCAAACCCCAGACCAATGCCGGATTGGTCTCGAACAAAAGCGGCCCAGGTTGCAAGCCGTACTGCTGAAACGCAGCTAACAAAATCGCGGCGGTGGCTGAAGTGGGCAAGCCCAAGGTCAAAAGCGGCACCATGACGCCGGTCGACGATGCATTGTTTGCCGCCTCCGGGCCAGCCACGCCTTCGATAGCGCCTTTGCCGAATTCTTCGGGATTCTTAGCGAGTTTCTTTTCCATCCCGTAGGACAAAAAGGTGGGGATCTCCGCGCCGCCTGCGGGCATGGCGCCAATTGGGAATCCGATAGCTGTACCGCGCAACCAAGGCTTCCACGAGCGCTTCCAGTCGTCGCGTGTCATCATGATCGAACCCTTCACGGACTCGATCTTGTCGACGGCACTGTTGAGTTTGCTGGCAAGATAAAGCGTCTCCCCGACGGCGAACAAACCGACCGCGATAGTGACGACTTCGATACCGTCGGCAAGCTGTGGAACGCCGAAGACAAAGCGTGCCTGACCGGATTGGTTTTCGATGCCTACGATGCCGATGGCTAAACCTACGAACAATGCGGTGAGCCCGCGCAGCGGCGAATTTCCGAGCACCGCCGACACGGTGATGAACGCGAGCATCATCAGCGCGAAATACTCGGGCGGGCCGAAGCGAATCGCCAGATCAACCACTTGCGGTGCGAGCACCGTGAGCAACACTGTCGCAATGGTGCCCGCGACAAAAGAGCCGACTGCGGCGGTACACAGCGCCGGGCCTGCTCGCCCGCGCTTGGCCATCTGATTGCCTTCCATCGCGGTGACGATGGTCGCTGACTCGCCCGGTGTGTTGAGCAGAATCGACGTGGTTGACCCACCGTACATTGCGCCGTAGTAAATCCCGGCGAACATGATGAGCGCGCCCGCAGCGTCAATTTTGGTTGTTAGCGGCAGCAGCAACGCAATCGAGACCGCCGGGCCGAGACCGGGCAGTACGCCGACGATGGTGCCCAGCGTGACGCCAACGAGCGCCCAACCCAGATTGATCGGCTGTAGCGCAACGCCAAAGCCTTGGAGCAGTAGGTTCCAGACTTCCATTAGAGCAGCCCCTTAAAGACACCCGCTGGCAACGACAGCCCGAGTCCACGCTGAAACGCGACGTAAATAATGACGGCGATGACCGCGCCAATCGCAGCGTTCAGACCCCAGCGACGACTACCAAAGCCCGCCGCCGTGAGCACATAAAGTAGTACCGACGATAAGATGAAGCCGGCATGTTCGATGAGGATTCCGTACGACAGGATGGCGACGCTGATCCAGATGAAGGCAGCCCAATGCGTGGGAAGCGCGCGCTCGGCGGCTTCGTCGTGGTGACGAAAACCACCGCGCAACACCTCCCAAAGAAGCGCGGCAGCGGCGACCAGCAACCCGACCGCTACCAGGCGCGGAATAGCGGCAGGGCCGACGGTGGAATATCCGGCAGCATCAGGAATGAATGATGCGCCAACAAAAATTGCGATGCCGAGCGCTGCAACGCCCAGTGCGACGGCCAATTGGCCTTTATGAATAGTCTTCATGGGCGTGCGAGCGCGTCAAGGTAGGGCGGCGAGCCAGACGCGTGAAGAGGGGCGTTGCCGCCCACGTCCGTTCCGGCTCGCGCGGGCCGTTACTTCTTGCCGAGGCCGAGTCCTGCGAGGATTTCGCCGATGCGCTTAATCTCTGTGTCGACGTAATTTTTATATTCGTCGCCAGCCTGCCAAGTGTTCATCCACTCGTTTTTCTTGAGTGCCTCTTCCCATGATTTGCTCTTCACGCCCGCTTCGATCGCCTTGATCAGCTCGTTGCGCTGCGCCGTCGTGATGCCGGGAGCACCGAACACGCCGCGCCAATTGCCGAGCACCACGTTGATGCCCTGATCTTTCAAGGTCGCAATACCTGCCTGTGGGGTTGGGCTGCTCACAGCTAGTGCACGCATCTTGCCCGACTGGATATGTTGCGCAAATTCGCTCACGCCCGAAATGCCCGCCGTCACGTGACCGCCAATGATCGCGGCGACGGCTTCTCCGCCGCCTTTGAACGGAACGTAATTGACCTTCGCGGCGTCAATACCCGAGGCCTTCGCAATGAAACCAGCGAGGATGTGATCAGTGCCACCGGCGCTGCCACCGCCCCACGAAACGCTGCCTGGATTGGCTTTGAACGCAGCGACCAAATCCTTGATGGACTTGTGCGGCGAACTTGCGGGCACCACGATAACGAGATACTCCTCAGTGAGGCGCGCCAGTGGCGTCACCATCGTAAGATCGACTGTCGACTTGTTTTGGATGATGCCGCCGACCATTACCATGCCGCCGATCATGATCGCGTTGGGATCGCCCTTGCTGGTGTTGATGAACTGCGCGAGACCGATGGTGCCTGCGGCACCGCCCTTGTTGTCCATCTGAACGTTTTTCACGGTACCCGCCGACTGCATCGCCGCGACCAGCGCGCGACCCGTCGAGTCCCAACCGCCACCGGGGTTCGCGGGAATCATGACTTTAAGGTTGTCCACGGCCACAGCCATGCCGGACAGGGCCACGGCCCCGATAACGCTCGCATGGCGAACGAAACTACGAATATTCATTTGAAATCCTCCTGTTAGTGCAAAACTTTGCTGAATGCGAGGGGCAGTTTAGCGTCCGTTCCTGTCAAGTTGGGGCACTCTTAGCGATTTAGGCGGCGCCCAGCCGTCTTGAGCGTAAGGCCGAAGGTGGCGGCTCCGACCTACAATCCACGCATCTTTAGGAGTAAGCCATGACTAGGTTCTTTTCCATCGCCACCGTAGGTATCGCAATCGCGCTCTCGGGCTGCGCGCCACTGGTCACCCAAAGCCCCGGCGGTGCCTTCTCGCCCGTCAACGCCCACGCCATCGACGGCAACGAACGTGTGTTGCTCAACGGCACCGACGTAGTCACCTATTTCACCCTGAACAAAGACGTGCGCGGCAACCCGTCGATCAAGAGCACGTATGAAAACGTCACTTTCTATTTTTCTTCGCCGGAAAACAAAGCGCTGTTCGACAAAGAGCCAACGAAGTACCTGCCGCAATACGGCGGCTACTGTGCCAACGGCATCGTCTACGGCATTCCGTGGGGTGGCGATGCAGATACCTGGCGCATGATCGACGGCAAGCTCTACATCTTCGGCGGTGCGGGTTCGCGCGACGCCTTCCTCCTTGACGTTCCGAAAAACCGAGCGCTCGCCGACAAATACTGGGCCGAAGAAGTGCGCGGCAGCAACGCCTTCACCCAGCGCACGCTGCGCACCACGGTCAATCGCGTTGCTCACTACAAATCCGGCGCGGAATTGGCGATGGAAGTCGCGGCGGCAAAGAAAAAGTAGCCGAGCGCAATCGTGAACAAGGTGTTGTTGGTCACTGGGGGAAGTCGTGGCATTGGCGCGGCGGTTTGCCTTCTCGCCGCCAAGCAAGGCTACGACGTAGCCGTGAACTACGCGGGCAACGCGGAGGCGGCCGAATCAGTTGCGGCGCAAGTCCGTGCCAGCGGGCGTCGGGCGATATGCGTTCAGGCAGACGTTGCCGACGAGGCAAGTGTGCTCGCGATGTACTCCCGCATTGACGCGGAGCTTGGCCGGTTGACCGCCCTCGTCAACAACGCAGGCGTCGTCGACGCCCCGACGCGCGTTCAGGCGATGAGTGTGGCGCGGATTCGCCGCATGTTCGATATCAACGTGCTCGGCAGCTTCGTCTGTGCGCGCGAAGCCGTCCTCAGGATGAGCACCCGCCACGGCGGGAGCGGTGGAAGCATCGTGAACCTGACCAGCGCCGCAGCGCGCCTTGGCGCGCCGGGTCAATACGTGGACTACGCCGCGAGCAAGGGCGCTATCGATAGTTTCACCGTAGGCCTCGCCAAAGAAGTCGCCACCGAGGGCATTCGCGTCAACGCCGTCTGCCCTGGCATCATCGACACGGATATTCACGCCAGCGGCGGCATTCCTGACCGCGTCGCGCAAATGGCGCCGCACGTCCCCATGCAACGCGGCGGCACGGCGCTAGAAGTTGCGCAAGCCATTCTTTGGCTGCTATCCGACGATTCGAGCTACACGACGGGGTCGGTGCTGGATGTCACGGGTGGGCGGTAGCGGTTTTGGTGCGTTTCTGTACAACAGCTTTTTACCGCTCAACGGCCGTTGCACAACGGCTTGACCCGAATACTTGACAAAGTGGACTTCGACCAATTTGCCTTTACGAGGAGCATCCGGCGGCCGTCTACTGGAAAAACATAGCCGTCAGTGGGTGGACTAACGAGCCTTTGGGGTGGCGTTTAGGCCATGAGTTGCGGCCCACGCCGCAATATCGTCACGGCGTATCGCAGCGGCCATCAACCCCGGGAACGCGTCAGGTGTGCATGCAAACGATGGCACGCCCAGCGCTGCGAGTTTCGCGGCAAGTGCTCGATCATAGGCTGGCGCGCCCTCGTCGCTGAGTGCGAGTAGCGTCACAAACTGAACGCCGCTTTCAACCAAGGATCGCGCACGCCGCAACAAGTTTGCTTCTACGCCGCCTTCGTACAAGTCAGAGATCAGCACGAAAATTGTGTTTCGCGGCTCGCGGATGATCGACTCGCAGTAGCCCACCGCGCCGTTGATGTCGGTACCACCGCCGAGCTGGACGCCAAACAGAACTTCGACGGGATCGTCGAGTTGGTCCGTCATATCCACGACCGCGGTGTCAAACACAACGAGTCGCGTCTTCACGGCAGGTAACGTCGCTAAAACGGCGCCGAAGATACTGGAATAGACCACGGAATTGGCCATTGATCCGCTCTGGTCGATGCAAAGCACGACTTCGCGTTGTGGCTGACGCGCCTTGCGGCCGTAACCGATAAGCGTTTCAGGGATGACGGTGCGGTAGCTCGGTTGCCAATGCTTAAGATTGGCGCGAATCGTTCGCTGCCAGTCAATTTCCGCGTGACGCGGTCGGCGGTTGCGACGACTGCGGTCAAGCGCACCAGACACGGCTGCGCGGAGAGGCTCTTCCAAGCGAAGTAGCAGTTCGTCAACGACTTTGCGGACCACAAGCCGCGCAGTCTCTTTGGTGCCAACGGGGATGACCCGCGAGAGCGCCATCAGGTTCGCGACGAGGTGTACATCCGGTTGTACGGTTCGCAGCATCTCCGGCTCTAACAACATGTCACGCATGTTCAGGCGTTCAAGCGCATCCTTTTGCATCACCTGCACGACAGAAGACGGAAAGTACTTTCGTATGTCTCCCAACCAGCGCGCCACGTTCGGTGACGATGCGCCGCGACCACCACGCCGGTCGCCGCTACTCAAACCGTCTTTCCCGGTCGGATCGTAAAGCGCCGCGAGCGCGCGGTCCATCTCGATGAACCCACCACTGGGCGCCCCACAAGATGCTTCAGCCTCATTTCCAAGTGCTAGGCGCCACCGCTGCACGCGCACTGCTTCGTCAGAAGGCGTGTTCATGTCGGAACCCCCAAGATTTTGCGCAATAGCGGTATCACTTGCGCCGCGCGCGATTCGTCCCACGTCGGTGAAAGAGTCGTCGCGATGTGCTGGTTTTCATTGCGGTTGGCGAGTGCGCCCAGATCTTGTCTTTCGCCGGAGGCGAATGCTGAAAACGTGCGCCGTAACAGTGGCAGTATGCGAACGAAGTGATCGTCGGACAGCGCTGCGAGCCACGCGTCAACCAGTCGCCAGACTTTGGCGTCATGGAGCAAGACCGTGGCGTTGCGATTTAGAAATCCATCAAGCCACGCCGCCGCTTTGCTCGGTTCACTGCCTGACGACATGTGCAAGGACAATGCACGTGCCGCCTGTTCGTCGTTCCATTCGCCCTCATCAAGCAGTAATCGGCAAGCTAAACCCTTCAACAACTCGTTGGCGCTTTGCTGTTGCGCAACGTGGTCCAGCGATCGACTCCACGCAACCGTGTGTTCGCTGCTATCGCGTAGAGCGACGGCCGCATGCGCGGCGATGACGACATCCCGCAATTTCTCCGCAGCACCATCATCGATAGATTGACACGCAAGCGGCAATCCGATTGCCGCACGCGCGATGAGGCCATCGAGCACACGACTGACCATCGTAGCGTCGATCTGCCGCACGTTGCCGTAACGAAAGATGTTTGCCAACGGTGGCAGCGCAGCCAAGAGCTGCGAGGTGTCACTGCTGTGTGCCGCGAGATTGTCTAACGCGTGTGCAATATCAGCGACGGCAGTGTCCAGATCCGCGAGCAGCACAGAATCAATCAATGTTGCTAGCGCGGGAAGGCTGTTCTCCGTCCGACCGCGAGCTATCGCGCGCGCCGTTGCGGCGGCCGCCACGGTTTGTCCCCATTGGCTCGCGTCGATGAGTTTCAGCACATACTCGGGCTGCCATTGCAGCGACCAGACTTCGTGGAAAGTACCGCGCGATGAGTGACCGACTTTGGCAAGCGCGCCCCAAGGTACATCGAGCAAGTTGAGTCGGTGAAGCAAGTGACTGCGAGCCAAATCGTTGCTGTTGCGCAAGTCCAGGTCCACAACTTTTTGGGTGGCTTCCGCTTTTAGCCGCAGGGTCTTTTGTGCTTGTTCTAAATCGCGCTGCAGCGGCACAGTCGGTACATCCTGCGGCACCGCTCCTAGGCGGTCACCGACGACCAAGGCGTCGTCAATGAAGCGGAGTGCCGATTCGTCTCCCATCATCAAAACCGTGCGCGTCGCTTCGTGTAATTCATCGAGACCAGGCGCAGGTCGTTCCCGCAGCGCCGAAAGAGAGTCGGCAAGTCGAAGCGCTTCGATGAGATGCGCGGAGGAGCAGTCGAGGTCGCGTTCGCGAAGTAATCGCGCGACTCTAGCCAACCATCCGATCGCGCGAGGTTGTCCCGTGGCGCCGCTTTGCCATAGATGCTCATACCAGCCGGGGGACTTGATTCCTGCGCCGTATCCGCTGGCTCGCGTGAGATGTCGGTACGTCCACGGCACCCAAGTACTTTGGACCTTGAGCTTAGGTAGCCCTTTGAGACGCGCGAGGTCATCTTTGCTTTTGATCAATTCACGCAACGCCGACACGTGCCATGCGCCGCACACCACGGCGATACGCTCGAACCCCTCCTTTTGCGCCGCTCGAACGCTCTGGCGCATGTGCGCTTCTCGCAGCGCCTCGCGCTCGGCGTCTTCAGTGCTGCGAGGCTGATCGCCAGTTTCGTTGCGTGCAATTGCCATCGCCTCCGCGATCGCGGCAAATAGCTCCTCGCCATCTCCGCGCTCTTCGACCATGTGGTTCCACCACGCTTCACCATCGGCGTAGCCCGCGGCCGTCGCGAACCAATCCAAGGGATCCATGTGCGGGACAGCTTCACCGGCAATCGGTGCGGCGTCAACGACCGTTTCGTTGTGCGGACGTTCTGGAGTGGCAACGGTTACTGCCGCGGCATCGCGACGTTGCCGGTCCAGTGCGAGACTATGTGTGACTGGCAAGTCTATGAACCGCACAGCGGCGTTCGCTGTGGTCGCCCACTTTGCTGCTTGCCACTCCGGCGAAAATTCTGCGAACGGGTGAAATACTGCAAGGCGTTGTTCGTCAACGCTGTAAGTCAACAGCGCGACTGGGGGCGATAGTTCTGGCGACCGGACAAACGACAGCAGCGCGTCGGCTTCTGGAGGGCCCTCGATCAGAACGCAATCTGGCCGTAGCTCAGTGAACGCACGCAGCAGTGAGCGAGCGCAGCCCGGACCGTGGTGGCGGATGCCGAAATAGTGAACTGATGGCATGAACAGCGCGCTAGAGGTCCGTCGACTCTCTAAAGGCGCGATACAAGTCCTTCCAGTCGGTCCGTTCCTTGACGATGGTCTCCAGATATTCGTTCCACACTACTTGATCCTGCACTGGATCCTTAACGATGGCCCCAATGAGGCTAGAGGCAACATCAACCGGACGCAGGACGCCGTCGCCAAAGTGACCTGCTAACGCCATCCCGCTGTTAATGACCGAAATCGCCTCGGCCGTAGAAAGCGTACCGCTAGGCGACTTTACCTGCGACTTACCGTCTTCCGTCTTTCCGTTGCGGAGTTCACGAAAGATTTGTACGATGCGGCGGACTTCCTTCAATGCCGGTGGTTCAGCTGGCAACTGCAACGCACGTCCCAACTCCGCGACTCGCTTTACGACGATTGAAATTTCTTCTTCTTCACTTGCCGGAACGGGCAGGATGACTGTGTTGAAGCGACGCTTCAAGGCCGCAGACAACTCGTTCACCCCCTTGTCACGGTTGTTCGCGGTGGCGATCACGCTAAAGCCACGCGTTGCTTGCACCTCAGCTCCTAACTCGGGAATCGGCAGAGTCTTCTCCGACAGTACTGTGATGAGACTGTCTTGCACGTCAGCGGGAATGCGAGTTAGTTCCTCGACGCGTGCAATCTTGCCGTGACGCATTGCTTTCATGAGTGGGCTCGCGACCAGAGCCTTTTCCGAAGGGCCGTTGGCAAGCAGTTGGGCGTAATTCCACCCATAGCGCAATTGCTCTTCGCTGGTGCCCGCCGTGCCTTGAATGAGAAGCGTTGAGTCGCCACTAATCGCAGCAGCCAAATGTTCTGATACCCACGATTTGGCCGTTCCAGGTACCCCATAAAGCAAGAGCCCGCGATCTGTTGCGAGTGTTGCGACGGCAATCTCCATCAGGCGTGCATTGCCGATGTATTTCGCACTGACCTCAAAACCATCGTCGAGCTTTCCGCCCATAAGATAACGGACGACCGCCCACGGCGATAGGGCCCAATTCTCGGGACGTTGTCGCTGATCTTGCTTGCTGAGTTCAGCGAGTTCTTCAGCAAATTGCTGCTCGGCGTGCTGTCGCATTACATGAGTGTGAGGAGTATTCATGGCACCGTAAAGAAGTTAGATCAATTGAAAGGCGTGTCGCGCGGAAATGAGCTGGGTGACGTTTTGACGCAGTGACTGGTAGGCGCTGGACTCGTTGTCGAGCACCGGCAACGGATCCAGCAACGGTAACGAATCGGCGTCAAGCGCACAGACGATCTCCGCAAGTTGTCCACGCAGAGAATAGTCGTTGTGGAGTTCTCGACTAGTTGCCAGATCGCGCAACGCCGTGGCCATAGAGTTCGAGAGCTTCTCGCCCATGGTTTCGTCCAGCGCGCATGACGCCAGTGCCTGCGCGAAAATAATGGAGAACTGGTGCGTATTGCTACCTGCCAACTGTTTGCGCCAGTGCTCGTCTCGAAGCGCCTTCGGAAGCAACGCAACGAGAGAATCGGTGTCAATACCTTTCGTAAGCGCTGGGTCGGCGACTAAGAATGCTTGGCACCAATCCACACTGGGCGCGGCGAACAGCACGTCGCGCCACCCACGAACGAGTGCAGCTGCCCAGTCGGTTTTCGCCGCCCACGCAAGCAGGTCGCTGGCGGTCATGCCAGTACGCATGCTCCACCACGACAAAGGTACCAAGCGAACTTGCTGATATAGCCACCAAGCGCGCTCACCTAACGCTTCGTTTTTCGGGCGCCCGCTTTCGATATTGTCCTTCGACCAAGAAGGATCTTCTACGAGCGGAGCTTCAATGTGCCAGCGCTTCCGGACCAAGCTACGCTCTTGCGAGAGTAAGCCTTCTATTCGTGAAGTGGCTCGCTGAGTGAACGAGGCGTCGGGCAATTGAAGCAGCAGCTTCAGCGCCTCAGAGCGGACATCGCGCGAACGATCACTACGAAGCGCATCAAGCAGAACCTCGTCGTCAGCGCCAAGCTTTATCACGAGTTGCGCGACGAGATCGGCGCGCTCCGCAGCACTGAGTTCGGGCAACGCCTCCACGAGTCGGTCTCGAGCGCTCGCTGGAGCGGCGAGGCGTTCCGCGCGAATAAACGCGCGCCGCTGCTCCATACTGCCGTCAGTCCATTGCGCGTCGTTGGGTTCGTTTTCGCTTACACCGCACGCATAGCGCCAGCCTGGATTTTGCGCGGCGAGCCAAACACCTCGCGCGCCAAGCACGGGGGAAAGCAATCCACGTAACGCAACGAGTCGACGCGCCGCCTCCAACGACGCAGGAAGCAGTGGTTCGGGTATGCGCGTACCTGCCCGGCGACAGGCCGCAAAGAAATGAGCCTGCAGTCGCGCGGGTCCTTCGACAAGTGCGAATCGTGCAGACGAAACGATCTCGGGCGTCGTCAGAGTGCGACGCTCATCAGCGCCTGCTACCACCGGAAGCGCGCCAAGCCACGGGGATCCTTTTGCGCCCACCAAATTGCTGGCCGCAACAATCGCTGCCGCCCGCAACAATTGTTGTGCGCGCGCCGCACCCTGTACCGCGCTCTCGACAAACTGGCCGACTTGGCCGTCCCATCCGTTGATAGGCGGGCCAACGCGGTCAGTGCCGACCATTGCGGCTGGAATCAAATCGCTCCAAGTGGGCTGGGCTTTGCTCACGGCTGTCCCCACTGCCAGATGGTACGCACAGATTCGTCGGCCCAGATGCTTAGCGGTCGAAAGCACTCACCATCCCACTCGCCAGCGATGTGGTGCTTTCGACCGCCCGTGACCGCGAGCATTTGCCAAAAGGACGCGTCATCGATTGAGATTGGCAACGCTTCGTTGTCGCATACCACGCGTACGTTCGGTGCGTCGTCGCCTACGCGCAAAACGATGGAGTCTCGAAGCAGCATAGGATGCAACGGTGCCCAAGGTGACTCGGCGGCCCGCTCAGATAGAACGGACCACTCGTGCTCCAGCGACAATGGCAGGGCAAGCGAGACCGTTTCGAGAAGCGTTATTTCTACGGGCAGCGCGCGTAACTTACGGCTGCCAGGGAAGAAAGCCAGCCTTGCAGCGACGCAGGTGCCTGTGCGCCATGTCTGTTCAAAACCGCGTCCACCGAATGCGTGCTCAAGGAGCAGTGCTCTTCGCCCCGTTTGTTGACCAAAGAGCCAGACGCGGCGCTCCACGAGCTTGGCGTCAACCGCTTCAGCAATCACTCCCAGCACCGTCCAGTGATCTTCTACGTGTTCGCCGACCGCGAGTACCTCAGTTTTGTCAAAAGGCCAACCGACGACTGTTCTCAGTTCCGCTTGCAAAGCTGGATCCAGTAGATCGAGCCTTTGCAGCGCTTCACAGGCCAAATGAAGCAACCCAAGGTGGTGCAGCGCGCGTTCCGGTGAAGTCCTGACGCTTTCCGCCGCCGCAAGAATGCGCTGACCGAGTCCGGGGGCTTGGGCGTCGACCATGCGAGCGGCCATCGTCTTCCAATTTTCCAGCGACTCCTGCGTCACAGAACCCAAGCCGCGTGTCACTTGATCGGCGAGCCAACGTTGCAGTTCGACGCTGGCGCTCTGTATTCGTTTCCAGCGCTGCGCCTCTCTCTTTGCAGATGCGTCCGGATCGACCGCTGTTGCGGTCTTCTCGGCTTGTTGCTCTTGCTTCTTCTGGGCGCGCTCGGCACGTGACTCGAGCCATTCGCTTACCCAGAGCGGAGGCGTGTTTGTGGTGAAGGCGCTAGGCGCTTGCGCACGAAGCAGCAGCAGCGCAAGGCCATGCTTGCACGGAAATTTGCGACTAGGACAGGAGCAGCGAAATACTGGCCCATTTAGATCAACTTGAGTTTGATAGGGCTTGGCACCGCTACCTTGGCACTCGCCCCACGCGGCAACTTCGCTGATACCGAGCGTGGGCCATTGTGAAGTACCGGTCAATCCGCGCGCAGCTTTCGCTGATGACGCGTCAGGCGAAAGTGCTAGGACTTCATCCACCGAAAGCGCCATGCGCCGCTGTTCCTGCTAGTTCTTTGCGATAACAGTAGTCTACGAGATTGCTTCTGACGTTTGGCGCTCGCGAAAATGCACTTTAGAACAAACCGAACCGAGTTGGCATGCGTTCCGCCCGCGACGGGCTTAGCCTAGACGCTAATTGTCTATGCGATGGCAATCGCCACCTCGCAAAAAATCAAAATCCACGCCCTGATCCGCCTGCGTGACCGTGTCCAAAAATAGCTTCAAGTAACCGCGTTGCGCGGTGGGCGCGGTGATCGGGTTGTCGCGCGCGCGCTGCGCTAATTCTTCGTCGGATACGAGCAAACTGATCTCGCGATTTTTTACGCTTAGGCGAATGCGGTCGCCGCTCTTTACGTGGGCGAGCGGGCCGCCGGTGGCGGATTCTGGCGTGACGTGCAGCACGATGGTGCCGTAGCCGGTGCCGCTCATGCGACCGTCAGAAATGCGCACCATGTCCTTCACTCCGGCGCGGGCGAGCTTTTTTGGAATTGGCAGGTAGCCCGCCTCTGGCATGCCCGGTGCGCCTTTGGGGCCGATGTTTTTGAGCACGAGAATGTCGACGGCCGTCACGTCTAAATCGTCGCGGTCGATGCGCGCAGCTAAGTCTTGCGCGTTCTCGAACACAACCGCGCGTCCCTCGTGTTCCATGAGCTTCGCGTCCGCGGCGGACTGCTTGATGATCGCGCCGCCAGGAGCGAGATTGCCGTGCAGCACGGCAATTCCACCTTGTGGATAAATGGGGTTAGTGAACGGACGCACTACGTCTTGCTTGAAGCTCGGGCCAGCGGCTTCTAGCTCTTCGCCCAGCGTGCGGCCGGTCACGGTCATTGCATTGAGTTTCAACAACGGTTTGAGTTCGCGCAACAGCGTGGCCATACCGCCGGCGTGATGAAAGTCTTCCATGTAGTGCTGGCCCGAAGGCTTGAGATCAACCAGCACCGGCGTCTCGCGACCCATGCGATCGAGCACGCCTAAATCAATATCGAGCCCGACGCGGCCCGCGATGGCGGCGAGATGCACGATGCCATTGGTCGAGCCGCCGATGGCTAGGAGCACGCGCATCGCGTTCTCGAACGCATCCGCGGTGAGCACTTTGTCCACGGTCAATCCATCAATGGCCATCTGCACGGCGCGCGCGCCAGTTTCTTCGGCAACGCGAATGCGATCGGCCGTGACGGCGGGCGGCGAGGCGCCGCCCGGCACGGTCATGCCGAGCGCTTCAGCGATGCAGGCCATCGTGCTTGCAGTGCCCATCACCGAACAGGTGCCTACGCTGGCGACCAGCTGATTGTTTACGTCCGCAATCTCTTCGGCATCAATTTCTTCGGCGCGATATTTGGCCCAGTAACGGCGGCAATCGGTACACGCCCCCACGCGCTCGCCGCGATGCGAGCCGGTGAGCATCGAGCCGGTGATCAGTTGAATCGCCGGAATGCCCGCCGAGGCCGCGCCCATGAGCTGCGCGGGCACGGTTTTGTCGCAGCCGCCAATGAGCACCACCGCATCCATCGGCTGCGCACGAATCATCTCCTCCGTGTCCATCGACATCAAGTTGCGCAAATACATGCTCGTTGGCGCGGCAAAGCTCTCGTGAACCGAGATCGTCGGAAAGTCCATCGGCAAACCACCAGCGAGCATTACGCCGCGCTTGACCGCTTCAACAAGTTGCGGCGCGTTGCCGTGGCACGGGTTGTAGGCACTCCCCGTATTGGCAATGCCAATGACCGGACGGTCTAGCGCCTTATCGCTGTAGCCCGCGCCTTTGATGAACGCCTTGCGAAGAAAGAGCGAAAAGCCCTTGTCGCCGTAGCTCGTGAGGCCTTTCTTCATGCCGCTGGCGTCGGCTTCGAGTTTTCTGGTGTCGTCTTTGGGCGTATTAGGCATCGGAGTGGTCGCGCGCGAGATAGGAGTTGCCGAATGTAGTCGTTCGCTGTGGCGCGCGGGCGTGCGGCGTTCGCAATTGGGAACGCGCGCGTGCTTGCGACGCATCCGGTACGCTTAGGGCATGCTCCCCCCACATTGTGACGCGCAACAGCTTTTGGCCCTAACGACCGTCAGGTCTGAAGAAAACCAGAAATTGTCTATTTATCGACATGTGACATTTTCACGCTGTAATGACCACCTGGCGGTCGTTGCAGCCCAAAAGCTTATTTGTTTCACCCCGCTGTCGCAACGGTGATGTCGTCCTCGTTCCTGCAAATCCTCTTTCTTGGTGCGCTCTGGGGCGCGGCATTCATGTTCATGCGCGTCGCGGTGCCGGAGTTTGGCGCGTTTTCGATGGCGTTGGCACGCGTGGCGATTGCAGCAGTCATCATGTTGGGCATAGTCGCAGCACTACGTCAGTCGATCCACTTTCGCGCGCGCTGGAAAACCTATCTCGCAATCGGCGCGATCAACACCGCGCTGCCGTTCATTGCTTACAGTTTCGCGGCGAAGCACATTCCGGCGGGTTACAGCGCGATTGCGAATTCGACGACGCCGGTGTGGAGTGCGCTCATTACGTGGTTGTGGTTCAAGCAACCGCTTGGTGCTGCAAAATGGATCGGCATTGTGTGCGCATTTGCCGGCGTCTTTGTGCTCGTGGGCTTGCAGCCGGTGGCGCTCACGCCGCTGGTGATCGCGGGCATGGTCGCGGCGGTGCTCGCTGCGAGCATGTACG
>DAINAJ010000008.1:2772-40641 GCA_036733505.1 Casimicrobium sp. | reverse complement strand
CTGAACTCGGGTACGGTTTGCAGTTGGAAGTAGACGTTGAAACCAGCGAGCCGCTGATGCCCGACACGCTCTATCGCTACGACCCGCTCAGCGGTGCGAGCGAGACCGGGCGCACTGGCCACGCGCGCGGCCCGCTGGTGCGTGGCGAGGCGCTCCTAGCATTGTCGCGCGGTCGGTTCGAGACCAACGCCGTTGCCGCCGAAGCGCGCGATTTTGTGCGCACGATCATCGCGTTCCACATGGAGCGCCGCACCATGAAGTCGTCTGACGTGATGCATGATCTACGTGCGCTCGCCGAGCGTTTGGAAGCCACGCCATTGCGCCCCGCGCGTAAAGCGGCACCGAAAGCTCGCGCATGATCGTCGGTATCGGCACTGACCTCGTAGCGGTCGCGCGCATCGGCGAGACATTGGAGCGCCAGGGCGAGCGCTTCTTGCAGAAACTGTTGTCGGATGCAGAGTACGCCGAGTTTCGTGACGTCAAATCGAACACTGCGGCATGGCTCGCCAAACGTTGGGCGGCGAAAGAAGCGTTCGGAAAGGCTGCTGGCATCGGAGTCTCCGCGCCGCTCACTTTGTCCGGCATTGGCGTTGGGCACGACGAAGCAGGGCGACCGCTGTTTGAGTTGTCCGACGCCGTGCGATCGTATCTGTCTAGCAAGGGCGTTTCGCGGACGCATTTATCGCTGTCCGACGAGCGCGAATTCGCGCTTGCGTTCGTTGTTTTCGAAAGCGAATGAACGATGCCACGACTCGATGTCGTTCCCGCGAAGGCGGGAACCCAGACCGCATTGAACCTCGCGAACAAAACCTGCATCAGCTTCGCCCTTGCAAGCGCTGCCGGCGTAGATTCCCGCCTTCGCGGGAATGACAGACTTGATGGCGCGGATAGACAATAATCCCTCACAAATTATGCGTTCCAATTAACCATGCCCCGCAAGAATCCCAACGCTAAGAAGCTGCCGCTCGGCCCGATCATGACCTCAATTGAGGGAACGGAATTAACGGCAGAAGACCGCGAAGTTCTCTGCCATCCGCTGATCGGCGGCGTGATTTACTTCGCGCGAAATTTCACAGACAAAGCACAGCTGCTCGCCCTTTCCAACGACATCAAGTCCCTGCGCGACCCAGCGCTGGTGATCGCGGTCGATCAAGAGGGCGGGCGCGTACAGCGCTTCCGCGAAGGCTTCACCGAAATTCAACCGATGCGCTCGCTTGGTGACCTGTGGACGACGCACCCGCCGTCGGCGCGCGCTCGCGCATTCGAGGTCGGTTTCACCATCGGTCACGAACTGGGCGAGGTCGCCGTCGACTTTACCTTCGCGCCGGTGCTCGATCTTGATTACGGCGAGTCGACGGTCATCGGTCATCGCGCCTTTCATCGCGACGCCGGTGCCGTCGCCGCGCTCGCGACTGCAGTCATGCAAGGCCTTCGCGCCGAAGGCATGGCGTCCGTCGGCAAGCATTTCCCCGGCCACGGCTTCGTCAAAGGCGACACCCATTGGGAACGCCCGACGGATGATCGAACGTTCGACGAAGTGCTCGCGGCGGACTTGATTCCGTTTCGCGAGCTTGTTGCCGCTGGCGTCGACGGGATGATGGCCGCGCACCTGATCTACCCCAATATCGACCCGAATCTTGCAGGCTTTTCCCCGTTCTGGATGCAGGAAATTCTGCGCCACAAACTGCACTTCCGCGGTGTCATCTTCACTGACGACTTAGGCATGGTCGCCGCGCACGCAGCAGGCGATTTAACCGCCCGCGCAGAAGCAGCCACAGCCGCTGGCGTAGACATCGTCCTGCCTTGCAACGATCGACCCGGTCTCATCGGCCTGCTAGACACATGGAAGCCCTCGCCCGAAAGCACGCTCGCTCGTAAGTGGGAGCGCATGCGTAAGAAGGCGGCGGGGCGGCGGACATAGCGCGGCGCTGCTGACGCAAGGCTGGCAATGCCCGCCTTGCGCAATGCCTGCTCACGCCTTTGACCCATAGAATCGCTCCACCATGCACGCGATTCTTCGTCCGATTTACCTGGATCAGCTTTTGCGCTTAACCGACAGCCAGATGGCGCTTGCAGCCGTTTTTTCTGATAAGTCAACAATAACTAAAAACAAGCTGAAACGACCACCCGCCGGTCGCTACAGCCAAAAAGCTATTAAGCAAGTTTTCATAGCGTTCCCCCTATGAACGCCACCATCGAAGACACGCTGAAATCCCTGCCGTTGCGGCCGGGTGTGTATCGCATGATGGGCGCCGCGGCCGATGGGTCGGAGACGGTGCTTTATGTCGGCAAGGCAAAGAACCTTAAGAGCCGCGTGTCGAGCTACTTCGTCAAGAGCGGGCACAGCGCGCGCATCACGATGATGATTGCGCAGATTCAGCGCATCGAAACCACCGTCACGCGATCCGAGGCCGAGGCCTTGGTGCTTGAGAACAATCTCATCAAATCGCTGGAGCCGAAGTACAACATTCTCTTTCGCGACGACAAGAGCTATCCGTACCTTTGCATCTCCGGCGACGCCTATCCGCAGCTGCGATATTTCCGCGGCAAGCCGGACAAACGACACACGTATTTCGGCCCGTTCCCAAGCGGCTGGGCCGTGCGCGACGGCATTCAAACGCTGCAAAAAGTGTTTCAGCTGCGAACCTGCGAGAACACCGTGTTCGCGCATCGCTCGCGTCCGTGCATGCTCGCGCAAATCGGCCGCTGCACTGCGCCGTGCGTGGAGCAGATCAGCATCGACGATTACAAAGCCGACGTCAAAAGCGCCACGATGTTCATGCGCGGCCAAGCCTCCGAAGTCACGCACGAATTGCAGGCGCAAATGGAGGCCGCTGCGGGCGCGCTAGAGTTCGAGCGCGCGGCGCGTTTCCGCGACAAGATCGCGCGGCTCAACAGTTTGCAGAGCCGACAGTTTGTCTCGAGCGTCTCGGACAAGGACGTGGACGTCGTCGCCATCATTCAAGCCTGCGGCATGATCGCAGTGAACATCGTGATGATTCGCGGCGGCCAACACGTCGGCGACCGCACGCATTTCCCCGTGAAAAACGCCAGCTCCGAGCCGATGACCGACGAGGAATTGATCGACGTGCTCGAGAGCTTCATCGCGCAGCACTACATCGGCCGCGAAGTGCCGCGCACGATCGTCTCGACGCTGGAGTTCGACGTCGCGGCGATGGTGGAAGCGTTGTCGATGCAGCTCGCGGCCGCTGCGCCGCCGGGCGACACTGCACCGCAATCCGCGCCGCGCAAAGTGGATCTCCTCTGCAACCCCATCGGCGAGAAACGCGCGTGGCTGCAGATGGCCGAAGAAAATGCGCGCATCGCCATCGCCGCGCGCATGCGCCAAACTGACACCGGCACCGAACGCCTACAAGCGCTGATCGACGCGCTCGGCCTGGCCGAAGGCACGCAGCGCATGGAATGCTTCGACATCTCGCACACGATGGGCGAAGCCACGATTGCGAGCTGCGTCGTGTGGGACGGCAACGGCATGCAAACGAGCCAATATCGCCGCTTCAATATCCAAACAGTGAGTGACGGCGACGACTACGAAGCGATGAAAGAAGCGCTCACGCGCCGCGCCGCGCGCATCGCGAAAAACGAAGTGCCGCGCCCCGACGTGTGGGTCATCGACGGCGGCAAAGGACAGGTCGGCATCGCAGCCGCCGTGCTCAACGAGGCG
The DNA here is from genome assembly GCA_036733505.1 of Casimicrobium sp. GTDB lineage: Bacteria > Pseudomonadota > Gammaproteobacteria > Burkholderiales > Casimicrobiaceae > Casimicrobium. The sequence goes on along the minus strand of DAINAJ010000008.1, from coordinate 36,956 downwards.
GGCCTGCACGACATCACGCTCTTCGGCAGCGCCAAAGGCGTCGAGCGAAAGAAAGGCATGGAGCAAATCGTCTTCCCGGACCGTGACGAAGTGGTGCGCCTACCCGCCGATCACCCGGGCCTGCACCTCATCCAACAAATGCAAGACGAAGCTCACCGCTTCGCCATCATCGGCCACCGCGCCAAACGCGCCAAAAACCGCGAAGGCTCATCGCTAGACGACATCGAAGGCATCGGTCCGAAGAAGCGCTCGCAGTTGCTCAAAACGTTTGGCAGCGTGCGAGGGTTGGCCGCGGCGAGCGTTGAGGATATCAAGCGCGTTGAGGGGATTTCAGACGAGTTGGCTGAGCGGATTTATGGGGCGTTGCATTGAGTAAGACTGTTCATTCATTAGGGCCGGTCGATACCGTTCAAAAGTCCATACTTTCGACGACGAGTCGCTTTGTGGGCGAGTATCGAACAGACGATGTGCTGTTTACTCACGCATGGCCGGATTGGCACGATGTGAGCGCGCATCGACGGTGGTCTGAGGGGCCGCAGTCTCGTAGCGCATACATTTATTCGTTTCGCACTCCACCGTTTTCGCGCGAAATTGGGGCGAGGCGTCCGGACTACGCGGGTGCAGGGGACTTAGTTCGTGACTACTGTTGTGTGCTTTTCGGTAAGCGCTTCGAGCATCACGGTCTGATCGAGGGAAGTGGAATGTTTTTTCTACCAACGTTCTCCGGTTACGACGGACTTTGCATCCACACACTTCCTCACAATACGCACAAATCCAGAGTTGACTACCCGGTAGAGCTAAATCTCGGCGAGTTGTCACGAATCGAGAACCTCGTTCAGTTCAACGACATTGACGAGCGTTTTCTTCGTTACTTTAGGACGGCCGTCAAGTTCTATGCGCAGGCGCTGCGATGTTGGGAGGGCGATCCAGAAACCGCTTACTTGAATTTGATAACGGCAGGCGAAGTGTTATCAAATTATTTCGTCTACCCTAAGGAGACACTTCTCGACGGCGCCACGTCTCGAATCCTTCAAGAAGTACGGACGCACGTTCCCGAGGGAAAAAAAGTTGCGCGGCAACTCGCTACTCGCTTTCAGGGTATAAAAAAGAAGTTCGTTTTGACGATATTGCGATTGATTCCCGAAGGTTTTTTTGATCGAACCGAGACACTGACGGAGCACAGTGCTCTAAAAGAAATCTCATTTGAGCGGGCGGTAGCTGCAGCCTATGATCTGCGCAGCGTGCATTTGCATTCTGGTGCTGCATTTGGCACGTGGGTTTCGCGGTTCTGCATAGCCGGGAATGAAGAGTTGCAAGGTGGCCGCCCTGTCGTTGAGGATAGATCCCTCGGGAAGGCGCTTGCCGATGCTCCAACGCTGGTCGGTTTGGAGAGGGTTATTCGTTGCTGTTTGCTGAGTTTCGCCGCAGAGCATCGCGAGTTTCGCCCTTGATTGGAACGCTAGCTTGCTGTCGCCACGTGTGTAGCTAGCGCGTAGGCTGGGTCGTGACCCAGCGCTCGCCTTTGCGTGGAGATGCTTGGTTTTCAACCCAGCCTACGCGCGAAACGGCCAACGTTTCGCAGCTACACCAACGAGCGCCGAACGATCACGTATCCCCTGTCTTCTGTTTTGTGCACGGTGAACCCCACGGCTAGATACATGCTGAGCGGCCCGTAGTGGTGCTCGGCTTCTGTTGTGGCGTTGGTGTTAGCTGTGGCTTCGGCGATGGTGAGACCTTGTGCGCGTAGGCCTTCGCAGGCGGCTTGTAGCAGGGCCTTCGCTACGCCTGTGCCGCGGTGTTCTTTTGCGACGATGAAGCAGGTGATTTGCCCGATGCGCGCGGCGTCCGGATCGGGCTCGTCTAGGAACGCGTCGAGCATCGTTCGCGGCGCCGCGTTGCACCAACCGATCGGTTTTCCGTCGCGGTATGCGAGGTGCCCTTTCATCGTGCAGTTCTGGATTCGTTGCGTTGCAGCGAGCCGGTTCTGCTCAAGCGCGCGCGTTTTCCATTCGACCTTGTTGTGGTCGACGTACGAAAACTGGCAATAGCAAAAGCCCCACTTCGGATTGTCGGCAAACGCCTCGCCGTCGAAGAACGCGAGGAAGTCTTGCAGCCGATCCGGTGAGGCGGTGTGTATTTCGATTGGCAGTGGTTTCATGCGCAATGGAGCGTTGAGGTGTGAAAGTAGAACTGGCGCCGTAGACGAGATTCGGCGCGACCGTTGTCTGCATGGTAGACGAAACACTTTCGGGCTCAAACCGCAAAATTTGCCTCGATTCCGCTTCGGCATTCGAGGCTACGACTGGCGTACAGCGGGCATCGCGACGTAAACTCGTCTGCATGTGACTTACTGCGAAGCTCGGAGGCAACATGGCACGCAAACCCAAGACTTGGGCGGAGAAGATGGCGTCTCCGCCTGCGCATGTCGAGCGGCTTGAAAAGAATTTCGGTGGCATGCCCGCCGGGGCGTTGATGCTGATTTCGACGCCGCAGGAGGTTGCTGCGTATTTGTCGGAACATGTGGCGCGTGGAATGACGATTACTGTTCCCGAGCTGCGCGTGGCGCTGGCGAAGGCGCATGGCGCGGTCGGTTCGTGCCCACTGACGACGAGCATTTTCTTGCGCATCGCCTCCGAGGCCGCGTGGGACGAAATGCAAGCAGGCGCGAACGCGGATGAGGTGACGCCGTTCTGGCGCGCGGTTGATCCGAAGTCTGATCTCGCGAAGAAGCTGCGCTGCGGGCCGGAGTGGCTGGCTTGGCAGCGCGCGACGGAGCGCACGTAACGCGTATGTCGCAGACTGGGTCGAGACCCAGCGCGTCGACCTTAAGTGATTTGGGTTTTCAACCCAGCCTACGCGTTGCCTTGCGCCGGATGGGACCAAAGCTCCATCGCTTGCGTACGCGGGTTCGCCTGACTTAGCATCAGATTGTTCTTAGATATCTATGAATTCGCCTTATCGGTGGCGAGGCGACAAAACAATCGTTTCAGGGGGGTTTATGAAGGGAATTCTTGCGGCCGTCGTCGTCGCGATCGGCTTGAGTGGCTGCGCCTCAGTGGTACCGTCGGCCAGCTACACAACAATGGATAAATCAGCGCAAAGCGCCACGACGGCGGACGCGGCACTAGCCGCGCTGAAGGCCGGCAACGCGCGATTTGTGTCGGGCAATATGATCAAGCGCGACTTGATGAAGCAAGTCAAAGCGACGGGCTACGGGCAGTATCCGATTGCTTCGATCGTGAGCTGCATCGACTCGCGCGTGGGCCCTGAGATTGTGTTTGACCAAGGCATTGGCGACGTGTTCAGCGCACGCGTCGCGGGCAATTTTGTGAACGAAGATATCTTGGGCAGCCTTGAGTTCGGCTCGAAAGCGGCTGGCTCGAAACTGATTGTCGTGCTCGGACACACCAGTTGCGGCGCGATCAAAGGCGCGTGTGACGACGTGGCGCTTGGCAACCTGACCGGCATGCTCGCGAAGATCAAACCGGCCGTCGCGTCGGTCAGCTCAACGGGCGACCGCTCGTCGAAAAACGATGCGTTTGTGCAGATGGTGGCGGAGGCCAACGTGAAGCGCACAGTGAACGATATTTTTGTGCGCAGCCCAGTGTTGAAGGCGATGGCGGACAAAGGCGAAATCAAAATCGTCGGTGCAATGCTTGACGTGAAGACTGGCGTGATTAGCTGGTACTAGGCAGTAGTTACAAGCGCTGTTCGCAAGCTGGGTCGCGGCTCAGCTCGCTTTGCGTCCCTAGGTGAGCGCGTTGTCGTCACGGTGTAAACCTTGGCGACGATAATGCACGGCTATGAATGCCAGCACCCTCGTCGCCACCTCTGAAAACATCATCGTCAAAGCCGCCTGGCTGTGTGTGCGAGACCGTCGCGTGTTGGCTGCGCGCTCGAAGGGAAAGTCTGCGTTTTATCTGCCCGGCGGCAAGCCGGAAAAGGGCGAGACGATCGAGGACGCGTTGATCCGCGAAGTGAAAGAAGAGCTCTGCGTTGATCTTCTGCCAGCATCGATCGCGTTTGTGCGCCATTTCACTGCGCAAGCCCACGGCAAGAGCGCGGGCACGTCGTTGCGCATGGATTGTTTCGGCGCCGATTACGTTGGCGAAATTTCACCCTCAAACGAAATCGAAGAGGTGGCGTGGCTCACATCCGACGACCACGAGAAAGGCTCCGCGGCGTTTAAGTTAGTGCTCGATGAGCTGCGCGCTCGCGGCGCGATTGATTAGCGATTTTGCTATTTCGCGGCGGCTTTTTTTAACAACGCTAGGCCGCGTGCAGCTTGCCCGGAGCCGCGTTGTGCTCGCAGACGAAAACGCACTTCGGCATCGTGCTCCACGAGCATCATGGTTGTCATTTCGTCGATCAAACGATTGAGCGTGGTGCCGCGACTTGCCGCGAGGGCGCGCAGCCGATGATGTTTGTCGTCGGGGAGTCGAACAGTTAACGCGCTCATTCAACGTGCTCCTTAAATAATTGTGCTGGCGTTACGATGCGAACTTGCGGAAACAAGAGTTCACCGCTCGCAATATCGCGTATGTTGCGGGTGACCACGTACCGTGCGTTGCCAGCGACGGCCAGCTCCATAAGATGGTTGTCTGCCTCGTCGCGTAAGTTAGGCCGCCATTGGTAATAGACGCGAATCCACTCGCAGTGCGCGGAAAATATGTCAAACAATTCGTCGCGCTCGGCAGCGTTGAGGCGCGAGTTCGCAAAAAGCGAGGCGCGCGACAATACATCCTCGTATTCGGCGAAAAGCGCATGGCCCATCAATGGCGTAAATTTACCTTCAAGGCAAGACGCAATCACTTCATTGGCCGCGCCCGCGCCAAGGCAAGCCCCAATAAATACATTGGTATCTACAACGATTCTTGACATAAATGGATTCTAAGCGTCCGTTAAATTGGTGTCAAATTTGCAACCATTCTGTGTCAGTCCGTGAATTGTCGCGCGCAGAACGAGCTATTCTTGGCCGTTGGCGGGACGATAGCGCGAGCGTCAGCGTTTGGGTAAGGAAAATTTGCCTAGATTAGCGCTGTACGCAGTGCGTGAGTTAAGCGCAGTGCCGTTGCCGATACTTTTGTACTGCGTCTTCTTCGATTACGTCGCGAAGTTTCTGCCGATCCATTGACGACAGCGATTGCCAATACATTTGAGCGCATGAACTCCCACCACATCGCCGATCTCAACGCATTGCTCACGCAGTTCATTGCGGCAACGCCGAACGCGGACGCCAAGGCGCAGGCCGAGCGGGTTGCCGCGTTTATCGCGCGTACGACGGAGCCGTGGAGCCGCGCGACGCTCGTGGGGCATCTCACGGCGTCCGCTTGGGTGCTCGACAAAACGCTCACGCATGTGGCGATGATTCACCATCGCAAGCTCGACAAATGGCTGCAGCCCGGAGGGCACATTGAAGAAACCGATGCCTCGTGGCGCGCTGCGGCGGAGCGCGAGGTGTCGGAGGAAATCGGGCTCACGAAATTCGTCTCTCGCGCGGATGACGCGATGCTGTTCGATGTGGACGTGCATCCGATTCCTGCGCGCGGCAACGTGCCAGCGCATTTTCACTATGATCTTCGGTTCATGTTCGTGGCCGACACGCACGCCGAGCACGACGCCGAACTGCAACTCAATGCCGACGAGGCGCATGATTGCCGCTGGTTTGCGCTGTCCGCGCTCGCAAATGATCCAACGCTTGAGGCGTCGATTCAACGCATGGTTGAATTGAGTGCTGGCTTGCTTCCAACCTCACCCTGACTGCTTCTCACAACATGAAATTTTCACTCTCCGGCGTGTTCCTCGCCGTCACCGCATCGCTCGTTTTCGCGACCTCCGCGCACGCGCAAGCCTGGCCGAATCGCCCCATCAAATTTGTGGTTCCGTTCGCTGCGGGTGGCGCGAATGACTTGATGGCGCGCGCGGCGGCTGAGGGCGCCACCAAAGTGCTCGGCCAACCCGTGGTGATTGACAACAAACCCGGCGCGGGCGGCACGCTCGGCGCGGATTTTGTGGCGAAAAGCGCTCCAGATGGATATACGTTTTTGATCAGCGCCGCTGGCGTGATCTCGAACCACATGATAAAAAAATCGATGCCGTTCAAAGACACCGACATTGTGCCGGTCGCTATGATTGCGCTCGCGCCGTCGATCATCGTCGCGCCGCCCAACGCAACGTACAGCAACTTGCGCGAATTCGTCGACGCTTCAAAGAAAGTCCCCGGCGGCTTCAACTTTGCGACGGCAGGCACAGGAAGCACGCCGCACTTCGTTGCCGAATTGCTCAAAACCAAATACGGCGCGAACCTGCAAGTCGTGCCATACAAGAGCGGCAACGAAAGCGCCACGGCCATCATGGGCGGGCAAGTCCACGCCACGAGTGAGGCGAGCATCGTCTCGCTCCCGAAAATCACCGGCGGCAAGATGAAAGCGCTCGCCGAGACATGGAAAGCACGCCTCTCGGCGTACCCGAGCCTGAGCACGACAGCCGAGCAGGGCTTTCCGGACATCAACATCGTGCATTGGGCGGGCGTTCACGCGCCTGCTGGCGTGCCGGCGGACGTGATGGACAAGGTGGCGGCTGCGGTTGACGCCGCGATGAAAATGCCAGAAATCTCTAACCGCCTCAAAACGTCCGGCATCGAGCCCATCGGCGGTACGCGTGCGTCGTTTGTGCAATACGTTGCTGAGGAGCGCGCACGTTTAGCCGCGATCATCAAAGCCTCCGGTATGAAAGAAGACTAGTCCGAATGGAAACGCATGTGAAAGACATCAAACGCGTCGTCGTCTACTGTGGCGCGAACGTCGGCAACAACCCGGCCTACAAAGCGGCGGCGGAAGAGGTCGGGCGCACCCTCGCGGAGCAGGGGATTGGACTCGTCTACGGTGGCGGCGGTGTCGGGCTCATGGGGGTGGTGGCCGACGCGGCGCTCGCGGCCGGTGGAGAGGTCATTGGCGTCATTCCCGAGGCTCTCAAAGCGCTCGAGGTCGAGCACAAAAACTTAACCTCGATCCATGTCGTGCCCGACATGCACAGCCGCAAAGCCATGATGCTGGGTCTTGCCGACGCCGTGATCGCAATGCCCGGCGGCTTTGGCACGATGGACGAACTTTTTGAAGCGCTCACCTGGAGCCAGCTGGATTACCACCGCAAACTGTGTGGCATTCTGAACGTCGCGGGGTACTACGACCATTTGCTGGCGTGGGTCAAGCACTCGGTTGACGCGGGTCTCGTGAAAGCAGTGAACATGGAGCTTATCGTCGCCGCCGACAATATCGCGGACGTCTTGCACGGGTTGCGAACGAAGGACTTTCCGCTTTCGCAGAAGTGGATGGGGCGGTAGCGGCCCGTACGTGATCGGCATCCGTTGAAACGCGAGTTTTTCCGCCGTCGCCCCCCCGACAGCCGCGCCATGCCAAAATGGCGGCATGCAACTTAATGTCGCCAACACACTCACCTGGATTCGCATAGCGCTCATTCCGGCGTTTGTCGGCGTGTATTACCTGCCGCACGACTGGTTGAACGCCACGCAACAAAACTGGATCGGCGCGCTGATCTTTACCTTTGCCGCGATCACCGATTGGGCCGATGGCTTCGCGGCCCGACGTCTCGGCCAAACCTCCGCGTTCGGCGCGTTCCTTGACCCAGTTGCCGACAAGTTGATGGTTGCCGCCGCGTTGTTGCTGCTCGTGCAAATGGATCGAGCCGATGCGATTCTCGCGTTCATCATTGTCGGTCGCGAGATTGCGATTTCGGCGCTTCGTGAATGGATGGCGAAGATTGGCCAATCCAAGAGCGTCGCGGTCAACACCTTAGGTAAATTCAAAACCGCAGCACAGCTTACCGCGCTCATCGCGCTGCTGCTCTACGAACCGTTTTTCCCCGGCATCCCGACGCCGCTCTTAGGCAAGTGGGCGCTCGTGATCGCCGCCGCGCTCACGCTGTGGTCGATGTTCTATTACCTCAAGTTCGCGTGGCCGCACCTGAGCAAGCCGCAGAAGTTCTTGGACTAAGTTACATCACCATGTCCGTTCGTGGTGAGCCTGTCGAACCAGGAACATCGAGCCCCCTCGATTTGCACGATTCCATAAGTTGTGCGTATAATTCAAGGCTTCAATTCCTCGATAGCTCAGTTGGTAGAGCGCCGGACTGTTAATCCGTAGGTCCCTGGTTCGAGCCCAGGTCGAGGAGCCAAAAATTTCAGAAAAGCCCCATCGTTTGCGCGTTGGGGCTTTTGTTTTTGGGTTGCGCGGGTTAGGCTTTCGCGGCTGCGGCGCTTACCCACCGCGCAATATCTGCCGCGCTCATCGCGCCGGATTGCCGGGCGATTTCGCTTCCGCCAGCAAACACGACCATCGTCGGGATACTGCGGATATTGAATAACGACGCGGTTTGCTGTGCGGCTTCGGTGTCGACCTTGGCGAAACGGACGTTTGGTAGTTGTTTCGCGGCCGCAGCGAACTGTGGTGCCATCATCTTGCACGGGCCACACCATGCCGCCCAGAAGTCGACGACGATGGGAAGTTCGGTGCGCGCGATGTAATTTGCAAACGTCGTGTCGTCAAGCGCGAATGGCTCTGGCGAAAGTAGGGGTGCTTTGCAGGTTCCGCAGACAGGGCCGTCGGCAAGACGCGCGTCGGGCACGCGGTTGGTGGCGTGGCAGCTTGGGCAGACGATGAGCATGGTGACGACCTTTCTGAACGGCGATTAACAGCCCGGTTTCGCGCCGAGTTTACGCAGGATGGATTCCATTAGGCACCACTTCGTGAGCGCGCTTTGCAGGAGGTTCGCGCCGACAAATGCGGTAAACGCGAGCCACCACTGGCTTACGAAAATTGGGCTGCCGGGAATGCCCAGCGCGAGCGAGAGCAGGATGAAAGTGCCGGCGACTAAACGAACGATTTGCCATGAGGTCATGATTAAACTCCTAAAGTGGGTGCCGCGGTGGCGGCGTTGGTTGTAACGATGGGTGCGTCGTCCGCGGGCGCACCAGTGATGGCACCGAGACGATTGCGATAGGCGACGTAGTAAAGAATCGGAATCACCACGAGCGTGAGCAGTGTGGATACGAAGATGCCGAAGATGAGAGAGATCGCGAGCCCGTTGAAAATCGGGTCGTCGAGAATGAAGAACGCGCCGAGCATCGCGGCCAGACCGGTCAACATAATCGGTTGCGCGCGGGTGATTGCGGAGTGCACGATAGCTTCGTTAAACGGCACACCTTCGCGCACTTGCAAGTTGATGAAGTCAACGAGCAAGATCGAATTTCTCACGATGATTCCGGCTAGCGCGATCATGCCAATCATGCTCGTTGCCGTGTATTGCGCGCCGAGCAGTGCGTGGCCCGGCATCACGCCGATGATTGTGAGCGGGATGGGCGCCATGATGATGAGCGGCGTTAAATACGAGCCGAACTGCGCCACGACCAACAAGTAAATCAGGATCAAACCAACGCCATACGCCGCGCCCATATCGCGGAAAGTTTCGTAGGTGATCTGCCATTCGCCGTCCCACTTGATCGAGTAGTCACGGTAGGCTTCTTCGGGTTGTTTGATGAAATATTCAACAAGCTTGCCGCCGCCCGGTGCAGTGATTTCAGCGACTTTGCTGCGCATTGCAAACATTCCATACAGCGGGCTGTCGACCTTGCCGGCCATGTCGCCGACGACGTAGTTCACGGGCAACAAATCCTTGTGATAAATCGGTTGCTCACGCACTGTGTCGGTCACGGTGACCAGTTCGCGGATCGGCACCAGTTTGCCTTCGGCGCTGCGTACCGAGAGCTGTAGCAACGCGTTCACGTCGCCGTGTTGCTCTGGTGGCAATTGGAGCGTCGCGGCGGCGGGATATTTCGTTTCGTCGTGTAGGTACGCCGTCGCTTCGCCCGCGAGGCCCGCGCGCAGTGTGCTCACGATCACTTGCTGCGGAACCCCGAGCATCGCAGCCTTTCGGCGATCAACGACTAGCAATGTTTTTGGCGCGCTCTTGATGCTGCTGTCGTCCACGTCGACCACACCTTTGGTCTTTTCGTACACGGCGCGTACGGCCTTCGCGACTTTCAGCCGACCTTCCGCCTCAGGGCCGTAAATTTCGGCAACGATCGGTGAGAGAACGGGCGGGCCAGGCGGCACTTCGACGACCTTCACGTTTGCGCCGAATCGTGCGCCGATTTTTTGTAACTCCGGCCGAACGCGTGTGGCGATCACATGGCTTTTGTCGCTGCGGTGACTTTTGTCGACGAGGTTCACTTGAATGTCACCGACGTCGCCGCCGCTGCGCAGGTAATACTGGCGCACGAGGCCGTTGAAATTGATCGGCGCAGCAGTGCCCGCGTAGGCTTGATAGTCGGTTACTTCGGGCACGGTGGCGAGGTACGCGCCGAGCTCATGCAGCGTCGCGGCGGTCTGCTCGACTGGCGTGCCGGCTGGCATGTCGACGATCACCTGAAACTCGGATTTGTTATCGAGTGGCAACATTTTCAGAAGCACCAAACCCATGATCGGCAGCGCCACAGAAATCGCGATGAGTCCCGCGATGCCGAGGCCAAGGAAGCGACGGTTGCGCTTGCCTTTGCGTTCATCGAGCAGTGGCGTGAACACGCGTGTGAACAGCGGCGCGAGCTTGCCCGACAGGCCGGAATGCGCGTTGCCGCTGTGCGCCGCGGTAGGTTTCATCCACAGCCGCGACAGCCAAGGAGTTACGACAAACGCGATCGCAAGCGAGAGCAACATACCCATGCTCGCGTTGATCGGAATCGGGCTCATGTACGGCCCCATGAGGCCCGACACAAACGCCATCGGCAACAGCGCCGCGATCACGGTAAGCGTGGCCAAAATCGTTGGGCCGCCCACTTCGTCGACAGCGCCGGGGATGATTTCTGTCAGTGTCTTTTGAGGGAAAAGCTGCTGGTGACGGTGAATGTTCTCGACGACGACGATCGCGTCGTCCACCAATATGCCGATAGAGAAAATCAACGCGAACAGCGACACGCGATTAAGCGTGAAGCCCCACGCCCACGATGCGAAGAGCGTGGCGGTGAGCGTCAGGATCACAGCCGCGCCGACGATCGCCGCTTCGCGTCGGCCGAGCGCGAGGAAGACGAGGGCGACGACGGACGCCGTAGCGAACAAGAGTTTCGTGATGAGTTTTTGTGCTTTGTCGTTCGCGGTCGCGCCGTAGTTGCGCGTCTCGGCGACTTGCACGTCGGCGGGAATCACCGTGTTCTTCAACGCATCCACACGGCGCGTGACGGCGTTAGCAACATCAATCGCGTTTTCGCCCGGCTTCTTCGTGACGCTGATCGTTACCGCGGGATATTCCGCCGCGTCTTTGCCCGCGACGCCGTGCCACACGTAGCGGCCTGCCGGCATCGCGCCGTCGCGCACATTTGCCACATCGCGCAGGAACACCGGTTTGCCTCCGCGAACTGACACGACCAACTCGCCCACTTCACTGGCTTCTTTTAAGAACGGTCCGGATTCAATCGACACCGAGCGATTGCCGGCGATCAATTCGCCGACCGGCAAGCCTAAGTTTGCGGAGAGCAAGGTGTTGCGCAGATCCGGCACCGTCACGCCGACCGCATTCATGCGTGTGGGATCGATCTCGACCATCACCGCGCGGCCGGGCCCGCCGATGGTGACGACTTCGCGAGTGCCGTTCACGCGCTTGATGTCTGCCTCAACGCTGTGCGCGATACGCTCCAGATCGAACGCGCCGGTCGCCGTGTTTTTGCTGAAGAGCGTGAGCGTGACAATCGGAACGTCATCGATGCCTTTCGGCTTGATGATCGGGGCGAGTACGCCGAGGCCTTTCGGCAACCAATCCGCGTTCGAATTCACTGTGTCGTACAGCCGCACGAGAGCCTCAGTGCGTGGAACGCCCACTTTGAACTGCACCGTGACAATCGCGAGGCCAGGACGCGAGACCGACATGACATGCTCAACACCGGAAATTTGCGAGAGCACTTGTTCGGCTGGGATCGCGACCGATTGCTCCACTTCGCGCACGGCAGCACCGGGGAACGGAATCAGCACGTTCGCCATGGTCACGTTGATTTGTGGCTCTTCTTCGCGCGGCGTGACGAGCACTGCGAATACGCCGAGCAGCAGCGCCACGAGCGCCAAGAGCGGCGTGATCTGTGCGGTTTGAAAGTACGCAGCAATGCGGCCGGAGACGCCCATCGTTGTGGTGTTGTTCTTACTCATGTTGAAACCCAAGCCCTAGCGCACGCGCATGGCGGCTTGTGGATCGGTCGCCACTTTGTCGCCCGCCATCAGGCCGGATAGCACTTCGACGTTCGCACCGTCGGCGCGCCCAATGCGAACTTGCCGCAGGAGCGGTTGGCCGTTGGCGTTGAGCACATAAAGTCCTGTCATTTCAGCGCGGCGCACAATGGCGCTCGTTGGAACCGAAATTTTTGTAGATGCGCCCGCCGCGCCGCTCGACGCCAGCCAGACGCGCGCGAACATGCCGGGCGTGAGGCCAGCCAGTTCGCTCGGCAAATCGAGACGAATCTGCGACGTGTGTGTCGCTGCATCAACGGTTGGCAGTACTTGCGTCCGCGTGGGCGTGATTTGCTGTGGCGCGTTTGCCAGTCCGGGGATCTCGGCGCGCGCGTTTTGTGCGGCGTTGACAGACGAGAGCGCCGATTGCGGCACCGACGCCGTGACGCGCAGTTGCGCCGGGTCGTACAAGGTAATCAGCGCGCGGCCGGGCATCGCCATGTCGCCGAGCGTTACCGGCACTTCGGAGACGACGCCTGCGTACGGCGCGCGGATTACATTGAAGCCGGTTTGCGCGCGCGCGGCGTTGGTCTGTGCGATTTGGGCGTTGACTTGTGCTTGCGTAGATTTGAATTGCGACTCGGCGCGCTCAAGCGCGGCGGCGCTGATGTATGCCTTCTGGAAAAGTTGTTTTTGGCGGTCGAAGTCTTTGGCGGCGACGTCGAGCTGCGCGCGCGCAGCTTGCACCTGCGCGTCGTTCGCCGCGACGTTTTGGTCGGCGGCGCGGGCGTCGATGCGCAGGAGCACTTGGCCAGCTTTGACGCGCTCGCCCACCTTCGCGTTGAGCTCGATGATCGCGCCTTGGACTTGCGCGGCGACGACGGTTTGCCTCACCGCTTCGACTACGCCGTCATAGGCCGACGCAGCGTTGTTGGCACCTGGTTGCACGGTGATCGTAGCCAATGGCGCGTTCGGTGCGTCGGCGGCCTGCGCAGCGGTGCCGACAAACATGAGTAAGGCGGTGGCGGCAGCGCTCACGAGCAACGCGTGTTTGCGATCAACGGAGCGGGGCAGGCGCAGTTTCATGGCGGATTGGACTTTCATCGTGTTTGCGGCCAACCGAGGCGGCGGCTTTCAAATTCTGAACTTATGGGTTATTATTTGCGCAAGTAGTTAAATAGTCAAGTGCGCAAATGCGAATTTGTCTAAATAATTGCACCCTCAATGCATTTACGGCAAGATGTCAGCTTCCATTTCTTCGACGTGCCCCCGAATGAACGGTCTTCCAAACGAGGCGCTCACTCAAGTCGCCGCGTACTTTCAAGCGCTCGCCGAGCCCACACGGCTGCAAATCCTCAATTACTTGCGCGAAAAAGAGCGCAACGTTGGCGAACTTGCCCAGCTCTGCGGCTACACATCGGCCAATATTTCGCGGCACCTGACGCTCCTCACGCAACACGGCCTCGTCACCCGCGAAAGCCGCGGCAACAGTGCCTTCTACAAGATCGCAGACCCCGCTGTCTATGCGCTGTGCGACTTAGTCTGCGGAAGCATCGGACGCCAGCTCGACCGAGCAGCGGAAGGGCGAGCGATGTTTGCGGGCGCGCCCGTTGCCCCGGCCGTGGCGACAGCGCCTGCTGCGGATTGATCGCAAAGCAGCGGAATACAGCTTTCTGCGGCTAGCGACCGCCCAGTAGTCGTTTGACTTAAATTTATGTGACAGTCGACTAGTTGAAAAAATGGCTGAAACCCACACGGGGCAGTCGTTTGAGGCAAAAAGTCATGCCAATGGTCGCTACGTCGCTAGTTCGGCGGATGGCCATCCACCGTTTGCGACAATAGTCCTATGGGCACACTCAATTTAGTACGGCACGGTCAGGCGTCGTTTGGCGCGGCGGACTACGACAATCTCAGCGACCTAGGACAGCGGCAAAGCCAGCGTCTTGGCGAGTACTTTGGGGCGAATCGAAAACACTTTGACGCGGTGCTGACCGGCACGCTGCGGCGTCACGCACAGACGTGGCAAGGCATTGCCTCGGGCATGCAGTTGGCGGCGGCGGATGCGCCGGCAGTGCACGTGTGGCCGGGGCTTGATGAATATGACCCGGCGGCGCTGATCGGAGCAGTACACCGACAAAAGCTCGAGATGCCCAAAACGCCGGAAGACATGCGCAATCACTTTCGCCTGCTGCGCGAGGGACTGCTCGCGTGGATGGCGGGTGAGACGAAGCCCGTGCGCATGCCGACGTATGCCGAGTTCAAGGCGGGCGTGATCTCCGCGCTCGATCATGTGCGCGAACAATATCCGGACGGCGACGTCCTTATCGTCTCCAGTGGCGGGCCCATTTCTACCGCCGTTGGGCATGTGCTTGGTGCAGGCGCCGAGGCCACGGTGGAACTCAATTTGCGAATCCGAAATTGTTCGCTGAGCCAATTTAGCTACAACGCGAAAAAGCATTCGCTGATGACCTACAACATGCTGCCGCACCTCGAAAGCCCCGAGCATCAATCGTGGATTACGTACGCATGAGCGCGACCGAGTTGTCCGCGCCATTGCCCGCGCCCGAAGGCTTTCGCGCCGTTGATCTGGGGCCCGGATTTGTCACTAACAACGCGCAGCTCTATGGCCGTTGGGCAGACGAAAAGCTCGCGCTTGGGTTTCGCGTCGAGGCGCGGCTCGCGAACCTCGCGGGATCGTTGCACGGCGGGATGCTCGCCTCGTTCGCGGACACGTTTCTGCCGTATGCGGTGATGTATCAGTCGCTCGGAAAACGGCGCATCATGCCGACGATCAATTTGCAGATTGACTATGTCGCGCCTGCGATGATGGGCTCATGGGTGCATGGTGAGGCCACGGTGCTGCGCGTGACGCGAACGATTGCCTTCGTGCAGGGCCTCGCGTTTGCTGACGGCGAAGTGATTGCGCGCGCGAGCGGCATCTTCAAGCTCGGCAATCACATCGAAGGTGGCGACGGAGATTTCTTCGGACTTAAAAGCGTCTCGTAAGCGCGCATTCGCCTCAGTCGTCTAGGAAGCCGCCCTTGTAAAAGCACCACGCGTTGCCGTCATGCAGATAGAAATGCCCGTCGGCGCAGAAGTCCTTGCCGGGGAAAAATTCACGGTACGCGCGTGGCAGCAAACGAATCAATTGCTCGTCAGTGAGCATGTCAAATTCGTCGGGGGAGATGGGCGCGCCTACGCGCAGTTTTCTGCTTTCCATGGGCGAAATATACGACGCTGCGCGCAGACGCCTAGGTCAGATGCAGCGCCACAATTGCGAGCAGGGCCGGCAGCGCCTGCACATAAAGAATGCGTTTCGACGCGGTCGCGGCGCCGTACAGCCCCGCGATCAGGACGCAGGCGAGGAAGAAGAGTTTGACGTGAAATCCCGCGGTGCCACCGAGCAACAAACCCCAGATCAAACCCGCCGCGAGAAAGCCGTTGTAGAGCCCTTGGTTCGCGGCGAGCACTTTGCTCGCTTCGGCGAATTCTGGCGTCGTGCCAAAGGCTTTGCGTCCCTTGGGCGTTGTCCACAGAAACATCTCGAGCACGAGGATGTACACATGAATCAAGGCCACAAGGCCCACGAGAACGTTGGCAACTGTCATCATCACATCTAACTCGGCGTCGTGCAGAGGTCTTTTGAATTGAACAAGCCGCGTAAGCTATCGCTAATCTCCGCTCGGCGCAAGCGTGCGCGATTCGGAGCAGCGAAGCGCAGCGCCGTGAAACCGGTCGCACCGCAGCGGCTATGCTTGCGGCTGTTTCCCCCTGATCGTCTGAATAGATTTTTTGTCGCATACAGCTTTTTGGCGCGAACGACAGCTACATGGTAGTTTCCTCGTTTTTTATGAGTTAGTCGACAATACGTTTTTTAAGGCTGAAAGCGCCACCTAGCTGTCGCTAGAGCGCAAAAGTCATATCTCTATATTCCAATGCAAACCGTTCACGTCTCACTCGCCGATCGCCCGTATCCGATTCACATTGCGCCGAACTTGATCGGCAACGCCGACGCGCTCGCGCCGTTCGTGAAGGGTGCGACGGCGGCGGTCGTGACCAACGAAACACTGGCGCCGATGTTCCTCGCGCGGGTCAGCGATTCGCTGCGTCGCCTTGGAAAAAACGTGGTCGAAATTGTGTTGCCCGATGGCGAGGCGTACAAAACTGCAACGTCGCTCGACATGATTTACAGCGCGATGCTCGCGGCGAAGTGTGATCGCAAAACCACCATCGTCGCGCTCGGCGGTGGCGTGATTGGGGACGTCGCGGGATTCGCTGCGGCCACGTATCAGCGCGGAATTCCGTTCGTGCAAATGCCCACGACGCTCCTCGCGCAGGTGGATTCTTCGGTCGGTGGAAAAACGGCGATCAATCATCCGTTGGGCAAGAACATGATAGGCGCGTTTTACCAACCGCTGGCCGTGCTCTCTGACACCGCCGCGCTCAAGAGCTTGCCGCCGCGTGAGTTTGCCGCTGGGCTCGCGGAGATCATCAAGCACGCGTTGATTTTCGATGCGCCACACCTGGCCGAACTCGAACGCGACGTTGACAAACTCAACGCACGCGACGACGAAACGCTCGCGCGCGTGGTTGCGCATTCGTGCCGCATCAAAGCCGACGTCGTGAAACGCGACGAGCGCGAAACGCTCGACATTCGTGCGCTCCTGAATCTCGGTCACACCTTCGGCCACGCCATCGAAACCGAGATGGGCTACGGCGCGTGGGTACACGGCGAAGCAGTGGCGGCGGGTTGTGTTTTGGCGGCGCAACTCTCCTACGAGTTGGGCCACATCGGCGCGGCCGACGTAGAACGCGTGAAGCGCTTGTTTGGTGCCGTGAATTTGCCGATTGCGCCCCCGAAATCGGACGCCGCGAAGCTCGTGTCACACATGCAGCGCGACAAGAAAAACGAAGGCGGCGTTGTGACGCTCGTGCTGCTTAAAAAACTTGGCGAAGCCTACATTGACCGCACGGTGCCGAGCGCGCGGCTCGTGAGTTTTCTTGAGGGGCGGATTCCGCAGTAAACACGCTTCCGAGCAGACACGTGCACGCCTTGCAGACGATGCACTCTTGGTCGTCGCGCCATCTGATTGCACGGATGAGTGCCGGTGCGATTCGTGGATTGGTCACTCTCGACACGATGGCGACGTCGACCACGCTGCACCGCCGCTTAGCGTAGTTCTTTTCGCTCAGATGGCGGTGGCGGTGGCACCGTGTCCTTTGCCTCATGCGCACGGATCATTGCGTTCATTTCCGGCACGTAGCTGGCAAACAGAGCACTGAGTCTTCCGCGCGCTTCGGCTTCGTTTGCCGTTGCGATGTATTTTTTTGCCGAATCGATACTTTGGTCACGCAGCCGCGCCGCTTCGGAATCTTTGACCTCGCCGCGCAGAGCATGCGCGAGAAAATTGTGCGCCATTCGTCGCCGGGTAAACATTGTCAGACTTGGCGTGGCGATCTCATCGATTTTTGCTTGCCTAATGGCTGCAATAAGCGAGAGATTTTCCATATGCACACGCGTTGCTTCCTCGTGCTGACCCGCTAGCTCAAGGCCGTGTGCCAGCGCAATTCGGGTGTTTACGAGATACGCGGTGCGTAAAGGATCTTCGCTCACCGGCGGCGTCAATCGAGTCAGTCCTGCTAGGCCGGTCGCCTGCATCGCCAGGGCTGCATCGATCGCAGCTTGATCGCCCCCGACTCGCAACGCGCTTTGCACGTTTGCCAATCCTGCAACCATCAGCGCCTGATACGCGGGCGCAGCAAACGGATCAACCTGTCGCATCGCCAGCATCGCGCGCGCACCCTCGACGGCGTGCTGGCACGGAACACGCGCCAGCGCGACGTCTTTATCGAGCCGTAGATAGTCTGAGCACAACGCTGACCAAGCAACTAAATCATTTAGAACAGCCAGCGGGTTAGCGGGTTCACGCGCGCGCACCACGCTCGCGAGCTCGGCGCGCTTGATCCCGTCGGCGAATCCGGCCTCTTCACGTCCCATGGAAATGCGAAGGGTTTTGCGGTCACCTAACACTCTCGACCATTGCTGTACGTAGATCGCATTGTTCGGGAATTGATTGACGAGGTCGCCCGCGAGTCGTTCAGCATGGTCAAACTGCACGTTTGCTGACTCAAAATTTCCGGTTTGCCGTAGCAGCATGGCGCGCGCCATGTGAACCGCGCTGAGGTGAAAGCGCGCAACAGCGTCTTTCGGCGTGTTCGACAAAATGGCTTCCAGCGCGTCTTGCGCTTCCTCTAGAAGGTTCATCGCGGTGCCACTGTTGGCCTGTGTTGTTCCAGGCTCCACGAGCGCGTCTGCGGCATGTAACGACGCGCGCGCAGGCCCAACGCGATCCCAAGGATCGGCGAATTTCCAACCTTTAAGTTCAGCGAACGCGCTACGCGCACGATCCAACATTGTCCTTGCGACAGCGAAGCGATATTGCTGGCGCGCCAGATCACCGCTGGCTTCGTCAATCAGCGCCATTTCCGCAATATCGCTTGGCGTTCGCCCCCGCGCCTTCATGACCTCCTCGCGTAGCTGCCGAGCCAGCGCCAGCTGCTGCTCCGCACGCGGATAGTCGCGCAAACTGGCGTCACCGCTGAGCGCGAATGCGAGCTTACGATAGCCACGCGAGAGTTCGCTGAGGAGACCAGGATCGCGGCTTGCATCGACTCGCAGGCGGTCGAGAAATCGTACGCTGTCGTCAACGATTTTTAGCCGCGTTTCGCTGGTTCCAAACGTGCCCAACAGGTCATCTGCGTACTCACTGACGACGCGATTGGCGAGCGCGCGCACGTCAGAAAAACGCGACGCTGCCAGCAGTCGTTGCGCTTCGGCGTTGCGCTGCGCGCTCGTGGCAGCCACAGCCGAAGCCTGAGCGGCGCCGCGTTGTAATTCTGCTTGGGCTGTTGCGGCAACAGCAGCGTTGCGCTCGAGCTGTTCGTTCACGAGTGCACGCGTGGCACGCGTGCGCTCCTGCTCAGCAATTTTCAGCGCGGCTGTCGCACGCTCTTGTTCGCTACGAGCCAGATCGCGTTGAATATTGGCGACGTTGGCTTGGTGTAGCGCGGTGATCAATCCGACGACCAATGACAGTGCCGCAGTAGCCGTTGCGGCGCTGGCGAGACGGTGGCGTCTAATGAACTTCCACGCCACATAGCGCCACGTTGGAGGTTGCGCAGCAATCGGATAGCCATTGAGATGCGCTTGAATATCGCGACCCAGGGCGTCGACCGTCCCATATCGATCTGCCGGGTCTTTGGCCAACGCTTTGGCGAGGATGGTGTCGACGTCACCAATCAAAGCGTGCCAGTTTTCACGCGGCACATTCGCTGCCCTCGTGTCGTTCTGGCGCATCGTTAGACTGACGCGCGTCGGTGCTTCCTCAACTACAGCTTTGAGTAGCGCGTATGCGTCGCGCTCAACGCCACCAAATGGCGAGCTGCCCGTCAACATGCGATACAAAGTTGCGCCAAGACCGTAAACGTCGGTGGCGACGGTTATCGATCCACCCTGTACCTGTTCGGGGCTCGCGTACTCCGGCGTCAGTGCTCGGTCGCCAAATTCCGTCGCCGCGAGTGAGTCGCCCTCCGGTGCTAGTAGTTTGGATACACCGAAGTCGAGCAGCTTGACTTGTCCCTCAGCCGTTACCAACACATTTGACGGTTTGATATCACGATGCACCAAGAGGTGCTCGTGCGCGTGCGCCACAGCGTCGACCAGTTGCATCATCAATTGGAGGCACGCTCGAGCATCGAGCCTGCGTGACCGACACCATTCATCAATCGGTTGCCCGTCGATGTACTCCATGACAATGTAGGGCGCACCGTCGGGCGTCTCGCCGCCGTCGATGAGGTGTGCGATGTTGCGATGATTCAACGCCGCCAGCGCCTGTCGTTCGCTTCGCAGCCGCGCGAGCAAAGTGGCGCTAGCGATGCCGCGAATTACTTTTATCGCAGCAAATTGATGAAAGGTCGCATTGCTGCGTCGCGCCAACCAAACGCTGCCCATTCCACCTTCGCCAAGCTCACGCTCCAACGTCCATGCGCCAATCGATGCGCCGGCCGACAGCGCTGCACCGCGCTGCTGTACGAGGTTTGATATGAAGGGCGCGTGCTCTATGGAAACGGTTTCGCTACTATGCAGCGCGAGTAGACTCGAGACCTCATCTTGCAGCCCCAAGTCGTTGTGACACAAATTCGGAAGTGCCGCCGCGCGATCGGCAGGCGGTAGTTCAAGCAACTTCCCGAGAATGCCTTTTACCTGTTGCCAGCGCGCCCGTTCTGCATCAAGGGACATTTTCATCCGCCTGAAGTGCACGTTTTAACCAAAGCCGAGCGGTTGCCCACTCCCTTTTCACCGTTGCGATCGATAGATTCATCGCGGACGCGGTTTCCTCAATCGTTAACCCGCCGAAGTAGCGCAGTTCAACCACGCGCGATTGCTGTGGGTCAATCATCGCCAGCGCGGTCAGTGCCCGGTCAAGATCGAGGACCGCCGCGTCGCCCTCGTTGGAATCACTGGCTTCGACTTCGAGCAAACTCACCGTTACTTGCGACCAACTACCTCCGCGCTTCTCCGTTTGCCGAGCGACGGCATGGTTGACCAATACGCGGCGCATCGCTTCGGAGGCGATCGAGAAGAACATTGCACGTTCATCCCAATGCGTGGAATGCTGATCGACAAGTTTGAGGTACGCCTCATGTATCAGTGCTGTTGCCTGCAACGTATGGTCAGCGGACTCGTGTCGCATCTTATTGCGGGCGACTCGCTTGAGTTCGTCGTAGACCAACGGTAGTAGGCGATCAAGCGCCTCACGGTCGCCCGTGCGTGCAGAGCGCAACAGTTCAACGGGAGAGGCGGCAGTAGTCACGATAAGTACGATTAAAAAGCAGACACGAACAGCACAGAGTCAAGCCTAGCGTAACGCGTCCAGCAACCTTGATGACGTATCGACACCACAAATGCAAAAAACGCCCGCTGACGCGGGCGAGGAGAGATTCGGGTCACGGGCGTCGGAGCGCTTCCACTCGCGCTATTGCGCGAGACTCCATTGTTGATTTGCGCCGTTGTGGCACGACCAAGCCAGTAGTCGCGCCCCATTATTTTTTGATCCAGCTTCAATGTCGATGCACGATGGCGGGACATTTCCATTTTGGGCGGCACCGTTCACGACGCGCCATTTTTGGTGGATCGCGCCAGCAGAACATGCCTCAAAACGCAACGTGTTGCCACTGTTGCCTAAACACTGCCCGTTGTACTTGATCGACCCATCCGCCTCTTGCGCAAAGCGTTGATTTGCGCCGCCGTGGCAATCCCAGAGTAGGATCCCTTGGCTAGCAGACACATCAAGGCATTTGCCAGGCGCGTAGGTGGATCGGATACTAATTGTCCGCGCCGGGCTAGGTGGCGTGGGAGTGCCGACGGTACTGGACGAAGCAGCGAGCCGGACCATGTTGACCAACGCATCGAAGGAACTCCATGATCCGTTGTTGTAACGGAGTCGATTGCACTCACCGCTTGAGGAGCCGCTGCCCTGAGGTGCTCGTCCCATGGCCTCCCATACTGCGGCGGTAATCAGTCGGTCTGAGCAGACGCTGTAGGCCGCCTGCGTTTTGCGCAATAGGTCTGCATAGTCGCTCCAAGCGCCACCGCCGTAGCGGTTAATGTTGCATTCGCCCACGTTTTTGCCGGAACCGCGCGCGGTGCGGCCCAGTGTCTTTGCCACTGTGTCATTTACCCAAAGATCAGCACAGGGGCCAGACGCTAGTGAAGCGGGTGGTGCATTTGGGTTGGGCGGTGCAGGCGGTGGAGGAGGTGGTGGTGGAGGTGTAGGAGGTGGAGGAGGAGGTACGGGCTTTGGCGGCGCGGGTGGGGCTGGCGGCGCTGCCGGAGGCGATGGCGGTGTGGGCTGCTGCGCGACACTCGCAGGAGTCGATAGCGCATTGTCCACGCCCTGAATTTGTTGCACGACCGATGCTTCTTCCTGCGCTGAAATCGCTTGATTGCGCGTCACCAGTGTCAGTAACTGCGTTCTCATCTGAGTCGCCCGATTGCGAACATCCTGGGATATTGTGGCGTTGGCAGCGATCAATTTCTCGTATTTCGCGAACACAGGATCCGCTTTGGTTTTAATGCGCAAGAGCGCTGCGAGCATTTCTGTATTGAGCGTGCTCGGCAGATCAGGTGTTGACATCAGGGATCGGGAACCTGTCATGCTTTGTGCGCTGCGCATCATGCTCATGACATCGTTCGCCGTAAAGTTGAGCGAGCCTGCCGCGACAAGATTGCCTCCTCCGGCCGCAACCAGTCTGGCTGCGTCCACCGCCAGCACCAAGTTGCTCACACTAGCGAAGTAGTTGGCGAGCCCTCGCGTCAAAGACGCGCCATCGTTACCTACAAGTGTCGATCCGTCGTTTCCGATAAGTGACGCTATTCGCGTGATGTACTGTTGCCCGCCGCCTAATTTAGCGAGCGTTGCGGCATTCAGATTAATGAGGTTGCCAGGCCTCGTCGCGATCACGTTGCCACCCCCAGCTGCGACTATGTTGCCGCCACCTGCGGCGACTATGTTGCCGCCGCCCGCAGCAACGAGATTACCGGCGCCGGCAGCGACTAACGCGCCAGTCGTTACCTGCACGAAGTTACCACCACCAGCCGCTACGATGTTTCCGCCCGACGCGGCGATGACATTGCCACCGCCCGCCGCGACGAGAGTCGCACGATTATTGGTGACGTAAGTGTCGAAAGCCTTCAGTTGCGCTCTGCCCACGAGATTCATGTTGCTCGCGCTGGCGTACGAATCGGTGGTGTACAGAAATCCTTCACCCCAATTTTGGTTGCTACGTCCAGAATATTTGTATGCGATCACGCGCGCACCGTTGCTTCGCGACTCGCCCTCGATGTCAGCCGACCAACCCTGCTCGTTGTTGAGCTGCCCGGACGGTTGCAACTTCCAGCACTGGTCGGGCTGATATTTACACGGGTCCCGCGCTGACGCGTTCGCTTGAGGGCGACAGGTTTCCCAGCGCAAGCCACGCCCCTCTGGATTGTTGTCGTCGGTACCCAGGCACAGTCCACGCAATTGGATGGGACCATAGTTGTTGAAGTCCACCTTGTTATCCGGGCCGCAGTAGTCGATGTCTGCGACGCCGTTATTGTTCCCGAGACACATACCGGGGGCGTGGGCGGATACAAACACTGTGCCATGTGCTGCGCTTGCCAGCAGCCCAACGCCAGCCAAGAACAGAATGACATATTTACAGAGGGAGAATTTCATCAATGCACTCCTTTCGGGAGGTGAGGATTCATCGGGATCAGAAAACACTAAAAACGGACGCTGCGCCAGTCGCTACGCGCGATTACTTCACCGTCTCGACTGAAGGCGGTAACACGCCAGCGAACCGCACCAGTGCCGGACGATGCTTTTGTGCGCCACGGTTGCGGCGCGCGATAGCCAGCGTTGAGATCGATGGCTGAGGCGGGCACCTGTGCGGCTGCCATCAGCTGACCCTTGGTATCAGCGGCTTCGAGCAAGTACACCGCAGCGTCGCGCGTGGCTTGCCAACGGAAGTTAATGGCCTCGTTGACGGCGAACTTATGGTTTACCGAAGGCTGACTAAGTGTGATTGACGCCAGCGCGCTCGTTGACCCATGGCTTGCAAAGCTGCCGACAAAATAGCGCGCCGTCGGAAGCGCGAAGCCCGCCGCACCGGAAGCGAACCCGCTGTCGTTGTCTGCGCCTATCGCGGCATCGGCAAACAATCGCAGTACTACGCGATACGCGCCATCGACACGCACCGGGAAGCGTGACAAATCCGGTGGCGTTAGCGTGACTTGGCCAACGGCTGGTTGGTAATGCTGGAACGTGCCAACCACGGCGTATCGGCGCTGCAGACCTCGCTGCGACAGCGGCAGACTTGCATCGGTGATTAAGTCGCTTTCGGCGGGTTCAATGTCCCCGGGCTGTACCACTTCCCATGCACCCCGCAACCAGCCGCTGCCTGTGAAAGCCAACTTCGCTTCGATCATCGGTAGCGCGTCGCCGCGCTTTAGAAATACGATGGGTTGTTCGCCACCTTGCTTAAAGTACATGCGCATATCGGTGATCGCAATGGGCTGGTTCGCCACATTGCCAAGTAACTCGATGGCGACTACGGCATACTGGTTCGGCGAGAACTGGCGTGCGAAGTAGTAACGGTTGCGTCCGCTCTCCCTTACAAATCGCGATACCGCCGACGGCACACGAATCGTCTCGCGCACTGATCGAATGTAGGTTCCAATTCGTGTGCTTTGAAACGAGCCGGCAATAGTGGGATGGCGTGCGAACTGACTGCTGCTAGCGCAAGGGTTGCCCGTCGTCGTGTTACCTGCGGGAAGCACGGCGATTAGGTCAAGGCAGAACACGCCCTCGCCGGGCGACACGGTGGATGTATTGCCGGTAAACGCATAGGTCAGCATTTGGGTGAGGTCGCTGCTCACATTGCCTACCAAACGTTTGGGCGACACGTCTGTGAGTGTTGAAGGCCCCGCGATCACGGGTGCAGTAGTGCCGAGACCTGACAATGCGCTGCTCAAATTGACAGTACCGGCCGTGACTCTTAGTTCGCCGCTGTAGGCCTGCGCAGCGAGCGGGCTGAATGAAACGGTGATTTGGCAGCTCGCGTTGGCCGCTAACGCTACTCCGCAGTTAGATGTCTGACTAAAGCCCACCGGTACGCTTAAGCTCAAACCGGAGAGCGCCGTAGCGCTGGAGTTCGTCAAGGTGAAGGACTGAGTCACCGCAGCGGCACCAATGGCTACCGCCCCGAAGTTAGCGCTGCCCGGTAGTAAGGTAGGGCTTGCACTGGCGGGTGCGGCGACACCGTTGCAGGTGACGTTGGACGAAGCCGTGAAAGTACCGACCGTGACGCTTGCGGTACCGGATAACGCGCCTACAGCCGTCGGTACGCAGCGCATCGTGATTTGACAAGACAGGTTGGACGCTACGAGCGCTGGGCAATTGGAGGTCGCCACGGTCCACGATGGGTGTGAGATGGTGAGCGGCGGAGTCGTGCTGGTGAATCCGGTGGAGAAGGTCACGGATTGAGTCGGCGAGCTTTGGCCCACTTGCACGTTGCCGAAGGCAATGCTGGCAGGTAGCAGCGTGGGCGGGGCCGATGTTGGCTCAATGAGATTGACGCGAACTATGGCAAAGCCAGACGTGCCAAATCCCTGTCGCCAGTACATAAATCGATTGCCAGCGGGTTGCCCGGCGGCGATGGCGTCGGCCAATAAGCTTGCGGCTTGTGTCGGCGTAATTGTGCCGGTGAAGCCGTAGAGTGTGCCGGCGGGGGCGACCGGATTGACTGGTGTGACGCTTGACGGTGAGCATCCGCCGGCGGCGGGGAAAATGATGCCGTTGGCAGGCACCGGCACCCCAACGCTGGAGCAAAACAGGCTTTGAGAGGACACTGTTTCACCGATTGACCCGATGACGGAGAAACTGTAAACACCGCCCGTTGTGACGTTGATAGATATTTGGGTAGGTGTGACGCTGGTAAGAGTGGACCACGCAGGCAGCGCAATCATGCTGATGGCTAGCATCAACGCAAGCTGAGCGGCTCGTCCGCAGACACGCCGAATTCGCACTCGCGCTAGGGTGAGCAGAATCAGCGGCGAGGGCGGGTTGTTGTAATTCATTTGTCGTCCCTTCAAAACAGCGCGATCGAAATATTGAGCGTGACGCCAGCGCTTCGCGTCGAGGACTGTGTGTCGACTAGCCCCTGCAGCGTCCTGTTATTGGCGTAAGTGACGAATTGGCGCAGACTCAGCTGAATGGCTTGTGAGCCCGAGCCCCAGGTGACGGGCAATTTGAAAGTTTTGGTGAGCTGATTGGCAAAGCCCCAGTTGCGCGTTCCGCTGGTAGCGAGACTGTCGTAGCTACGATCAAAGTTGGCAGAAGAGGTCAGTGCAATGTCGAACGGCAATTGCCAAGACACGCTCGCGTTCGGGTTCCACGTCGTGCGTCGCAGCCCGGTGTCGGATTGACGACTAATGTTGGGTGTGATTCCGATGGTAAGCATCGCGGCATCGCTAGCGCGCCAACCCAGTTGCGCGCCAAAAGTGGTCGTTGCGATGTCTTTATTCGCCGAGCCAAGCTGCCTGTTATCTTGTTTATTTAGACCACCGGTCAGTGCGAATGTCCATGCGGCGCCGGACCAGTTCAGCCCGCCGGTCACCGCGTGGGTCGCGATGTTTGGAATTAGCGTTGCATCAAGCGTTGTCGGCGCATGGGTGCCCCATTGATGAGAGCGCGTCAGTGTCAGGTTGATCGCAGGTATTTCGGGCGACGGCGTCAAGTTAAATAGCTGAGCCACATGACCAGAGAGAGTGAACTGCGAGTTCTCTACCTTATTGACCAGAGCCGTTGCGACGCGCCGCACGTTATCGTTGCGTGCCGATGTCGCTAGCTGGATGTTGAGAGGCCCGACGCTCGTTACCACGCCAAGCGACGTTTGCTGATAATCCGCGGCCCAACCTGCGCCCAAGCTCTTGTACAACGGATCGGCGTATTCGTGTTTGAAGGTGACGGTTGACGTGATCGGCCACCGCTCGCTGAAGGAGAGGTCGCGCACTACTTGATAGCTGCTGTCAAACAGATACGCGTTGTTTCGCGTTGCGGACGTGGTGGGCGAAAAGCCGTCGCCGATTGAGCGGTATTGACTGCTGGCGTACGCAGCATCAAAACGCCCTCGGGAGTCTTCGGTGGTGCCCAACACACGCAGGCCTATCCCGGCACTTTCTTGCGTTGCCGTTGCCCCGGAGGTGCTGATGCCAGGCTGCGTTCGTGCGACTGCTGCGTCAAGCACCGCCGCCTCTACGCGAAGTCGTCCCTTTGACTCCGGGTACGCTTCGAACCCCAACGTCGCACCGGCGAAGTGATGGGTGTCGTCGTAAAGTCCCAACAGTCGATCCGCGCCCACTACCGCCGAACCGTTGTGCGCATTGAGGGTGACGTCTAGATGCGGGCTCACGGGGTAGCTGAATGTTGCTCCCCGAAATGACAGCCCACTCATCAATAGCGGATGCGATCCCGCGTTGATATGGCCCAGCCCAAACTTAGCCGCACCCAGAGTGCCTTCGATTAAATAGCTTGCGAGGTCTACTTTCTCGGCCGCACTCGCTCGTTGAGCGAACCGTAACGCCTGGCTGCGAACGCTGCTGCCCGCAGCGTTTGCTTGTGCTCGCAGCGTCCAGCCGCCATGGTCGTCGCCACTCCACTCGTCGGCGACACTGCCTTGCAGACCGCCTGTGTGAGTTTTGTTTGATGTATTTTCCTTGCCGACCGTAGCTGTGCGTGTGTAGCCGAGTGCGCTGGTCAGATCGATTTTTGGCTTGAAACTGCGCTGCGTCGCTGCCGACGCGGACGTTAACCCTGCCGTTTCTGGCGACCCGACCACCAGCGGAAGACGAGCAAGCGCGATCCAGGCGGTACCGTCGTAGAACATGACGACAACGTCATGAGAACCCAACGGTAGCCCTAACGGGCTGGGGCCGTACGTCGCAGCTGTGCCGCTAAGTTGCACGGCAGCGGTAACGTCAGTGGCGCCGATAAAAACGGCGATGCGCCCTGTGAGCGCCTCTGTATTCTCCGAGAAAACCAGAGTCAGCGTAGAGGTCGGCTCGAGGGTTGTTGTCGCGAAATTGTGCTGAGTCACTGAGAGCGCTGCTGCACGGCTCGTCGACGTAAGGCACGCCAAAAACAGCGCACAAGCGAGTGGAACTCTGTTCTTCGTTCGCCGCGCCAACCTCAATGGATCAAGCGTCACCGGCTTAAGTGCAATGTTGTGGCTTGACATGACTACCTTCGATTGCGTTACGTTGGGTGTTGAATGGACGGCCTCGTACGGTGTCGTCGGGCAGCAGGCCGGGAAAGCGGACCTCTGCCAATCGCTTCGTATTCACAATCGCAAGAAATCGTCTGAAAGTGGCTCAGGCTGACGCAATATTTTTCCTGTGCCAGGACGTACGGAAGAAGACCGCCAGTGAACTCATTGGCATGTCGGGAGTGGCAAGGGGAGATTGACGAGTAGCTGCCTTCATATCGGAAAGCAAAACGTGCGTGATTCACATTTGTTGGCTCGCCCAGAGCCAAGTTGTGCGGTCACCGCGAGTAGATTTGCCCTAGCAGCGATCGGCTACGCTGGACTTTCGTGCGTGACATTCGGTCACGGCGAGACGCGACTACGCGGCTTACAGCTGCCCGCGCAACTGCTCAGCCGCTGCTTTGAGCGCAGGCACGCAGCGTTTCATCGCGGCGCTTGCCGTCATCGACGAAATCGCCATGGACACGCCGATCGCGCCGACCAACTGATCGTTGTTGTCCAAGAGCGGCACCGCAATGCCGCGCAGGCCCGATTCAAATTGTCCTTCCGTCACGCTGTAGCCTTGTTCGCGCACTTTCGCCAGCACGCGCCGCAGGGCAGTTTTGTCGGTGATGGTTTGCGCTGTATATCCGACGAGCGGATGCTCGGCAAGCCAACGTTCAAGTTCCGGCTCAGGCAAGCGGCTCAGTAGCACGCGCCCCGCAGCGCTCGTGTGCGCTGGTAAGCGCGTTCCCGGTTCAATCAGCGTCGACAACAATTTCGCAGCGCTCACGCGGCTGATGTAAACCGCGTTTGCGTCTTGCAAGACCGCGAGGTTCGTGCCTTCGCCTAGGGCATCGGTGAGTTTTTGCAGCACCGGCATTACCGTCCGCGGCAGCCGTGATGACGCAACATACGAATGCCCGAGTTGCATGACCTTGGGCGTGAGCCAAAACGCTTTTCCGTCGGTGGCCATGTAACCGAGCGCCGTGAGCGTCATCAAGTAGCGACGCGCGGCGGCGCGGCTGAGATCTAAACGTGCGGCGAGCTCGCTTTGGGTAAGGCGCGGCGTGGCGTCGTCAAACGCACAGATCACCTCCAACCCTTTGCGCAAACCGTCGATCATGTCGGCCTTGTGCGCATCGGCGGGGAACGCCGTATGCGCGCCCGCTGGGGCGTTATACGTTTCTGCAGGGAGCCGAGGTTTTGCGTTCATGCGGGCTGGCGCGTTTGCTTGACATACCGTTTTGGATGTGTTCTATTATCGCACAGAAGTTCGATAATCGCACAAAAGATTGTAAATAGATTTCAACGGAACGGCAAAAGTACAACGCGCTCAGCCTATGAGCGCGCTACATTTGATAACCGTTCCAACATGAAGAATTAAGGCGCGCGCATGACCAATCCTCTCGGAGTCGACGGCATTGAATATGTGGAGTACGCAACCACAGAGCCGCAGGCGTTCGGTGCTGCGTTAGAGCGCCTTGGCTTCGTCGTTGTTGCCCGCCATCGCAGTCGCGAGATCGTGCTCTACCGTGCTGGCGGCATGAATGTGATTGTGAATGCTGATCCGGCCGTTGCCGGCAGTTCCGACGACGGCGCAGGTGCGCCACGCCTCAAAGCGTTTGCGCTTCGTGTGCACGACGCCGCCGCCGCCTATTCGCACTGCATTGAGAAAGGCGCGTGGCCGTTAGGCGGCAATCCGGCGCCTCGCGTGGGCGCGATGGAACTCAATATTCCGGGCGTGTTGGGTGTGGGCGACAGCGTGATTTACTTCGTGGATCGCTATAAAGAATTCTCGATTTACGACGTTGATTTCAAGAAACTGCCCGCCGCTTCCGCAGCCAACCCGGCGATCGAAGGCATGCATTTTTTCGGCATCGTGCAGGCCATTGAAGAATCGCGCACGAAAGAGTGGACCGACTTCTACAAAGAGCTTTTCGGCTTTACCGTGCTACCGCAAGGGCAATACTTCGGAGTGCTGCCGAAGGGCACGCTGCTTGAAAGCCCTTGCGGCAAGTTCTATCTGCAATTGGTTGAGCCGCCGGAGCAGGCTGCCGTTTTGTCGTGGCAAGAAAAGCTCACGCGCGTTGGTTTTGGCGCGCCGGACATTCCCGCGCTTGTGTCGGCGCTCACGGCGCGCGGTGTGAAATTCATTGAGAGCAATAGCGTGCACACGAGTGATCGTGGTGCGGTGAGCTATCTCGGTGGCACGTCGTTTGAGTTCGTCAAGAGCCACCTCGCGGCTAGCAACGAGCACGTGCTGTGAATCTCGCAGACTTTTCGCTCGACACCATAACCCTCGCGGGCTCGCTAGAAAGCAAGCTTGATGCTGCTGCTGGAGCGGGTTTTAGCCAAATCACACTGTGGGCGAAAGACTTGGTTGGCCATCCCGATGGCTACGAAGCTGCGCTCAACGAAGTGCGTCTGTCCGGTTTGCGCGTGAACGCCATTCAAGTGATGCGCGACTACGAGGGCCTGTCTGGCCCGCTGCACCGCTACAAGATCGAAACTGTGAAGACGATGCTGCGACTTTGCGAATCGGTCGGCGCAGAGCGTTTGCTGATCTGCTCGTCGACGTCGGCGCATGCGTCCGGCGACATTGATCACATCGCCGCAGACCTACGCAAAGTGGCGATGCTCGCCACGCCGTTGGGCATTCGTGTCGGTTACGAAGCGCTCTCTTGGGGGCGTCATGTCAGCGACTTTGAGCTGTCGTGGGCAATTGTGCAGCGCGCGGATCGAGCCAATCTGGGCGTGTGTATCGATTCGTTTCATCTGTTGGCGAACTGCGGACTCAACGGCACCAACTTCGATGCATTGGCTACGATTCCGGGCGAGCGGATTGCGTTCGTGCAGCTCTCGGATTTTTTGTGGAAGGCTGTGCGCACGCCGGAAGAGCGCATCGAAACCGCGCGCCATCTGCGTGTGTTTCCAGGCGAGGGGGTACACAGCGCAGAGCTTTCGCGCATGATTCGCATGATCGATCAGTCGGGCTATCGCGGCGACTGGAGCTTTGAAGTGTTCAACGACGACTACGTGCAGATGCCGGGAGAGGCGGTGGCCGCGCGTGCGCGGGACGCCGCGATGTGGGTGGCTTCGCAGAGCACGCGGCGCAGCCTGCCGCGCACCATGATTCGTCAGTAACCAAAATACTTGTGACTGTAAAAAGGGGAGGCAACCGCCATGACTGATTTTTTGCAGCTCTTGCTGAGCGGCGTAGCCACAGGGGCCATCTATGCGATGGCGGCTCTGGGCTTTACGCTGCTGTGGCAAGCGGCGGGCACCATCAACTTTGCTCAGGGCGAATTTGTCATGTTGCCCGCCTTTGCCATGCTGATCGGCATGTCGTTTGGTTTGCCGCTATGGGCGTCGTTCATCGTGGCAGTGGTGCTCTCGATCCTCGTACTCGGTGCCGCATTCAAAAAGTGGATTGTGGACCCGATGCGTGGCACCGGTGTGGTTGCGGTAGTCGTCGCCACGCTCGGGTTGTCGATTGGCCTTAAGTCGTTTGTCAAAGCGGCGTACAGCGCCGAGCCGCATCCGTTTCCGAGCATTTTTAGTGACGAAGTATTCAAGCTCGCGGGCGTGACGATCTCCTACAGCGACGTCGGCGCGCTCGTTTTCGCGGGCCTCATGGTGCTGGGTTTGCAAACGTTCTTGAATAAAACGATCACCGGCCGCGCCATGCAGGCCGTGGCGCAGAACACGTTCTCGGCCGAAGCGCTGGGGATTAACGTCAAGCGCATGATTTTTTACACGTTCGCGATCAATGCAATCTTGGTCGCGGTGACCGCGCTTCTGATTACGCCCACGTATCTCGCGAAGTTCGACATGGGCGACAACATTGGCTTGAAAGCCTTCTTCGCGGCCATCATTGGCGGCTTCAATAACTCGCGTGGCGCGCTGCTTGGCGGCGTGCTCGTGGGCGTGCTGGAAAATTTGGCGGGTGCGTATCTCTCGCCTGCGTACAAAGACGGCGTGGCGCTCGTGCTTTTCCTCGCCGTCATTCTTGTGAAGCCTGATGGTCTGCTCGGCACGCCACAAGAGAGGAAAGTATGAAAACGACCAAGCTTCTCTCTACGCAACACATGGTCACGTTGGCCGTCGCGCTGGCTGCGCTCGCGTTTGCCCCCACAATGCTCAAAACCTACGGGTTGTATTTGTTGTCGCTTTGGCTGGTGTACGTCATTGCTGCGATGGGGCTGAACCTCACCGTGGGTTACGCGGGCTTGAAATCGCTGTGTCACGCCGGGTTCATGGGCGTCGGCGCGTACACCGTGGCGATCATGATGAAAGCAGGTTTTTCGTTTTGGTTGGCTTCGCCGACTGCCATCGTGATCTGCTTTATCTTGGGCCTGTTGATTGGCTTTCCGGCGCTGCGTGTGCAATTGCATTACCTCGGATTTGCCACGTTAGGTTTCAACCTTTTGTTGGTGCTTTTCTTCCGCAATGAAGAGTGGCTCACCGGCGGCACGTTCGGTATCCAAAACATTAAGCGCCCGGAGTTCATGGGCATCGCGTTGGAAAGCAACACCAACTTCTACTACCTCGTGCTCGCGATAACAATCATCTTCGCCGTTCTGCTCGCGCTGCTACTGCGCTCGCCGTGGGGGCGCGCGTTCGCCGCGTTGCGCGACAACGCCATTCGTGCGGAGAGTACCGGCGTGAATATCACGGCTTACACGCTGATGTCCTTCGCGATTGGCGCGGCGTACGCTGGCGTCGCTGGCGCGTTATTCGCACCGTTGGTGAACTTCATCGAGCCTGCGCCGTTTGGTATTTCCAACTCTTTGCTGTTCTTGATGATGGTCGTGATCGGTGGTTCTGGACGTTTCTACGGCCCGGTATTGGGCGCGGCCATCGCGTTGCTCTTGCCGGAGTATCTCCGCTTCTTGAAAGACTGGTACCTCGCGGTGTTCGGCTTTGCAGCGGTCGCCATGATGATCTGGCTACCCGGTGGTTTGCTGTCGATGAAAGAAGCGTGGCAGCTTTCACGCGCAAAACGCGAGGCGAAGCAAAAAGAACTCGAACAAGCTGGGGGTGCGGCATGAGCATTCTTTCCGTCCATGACATCAAGAAAAGCTACGGCGCAATTCAGGCCGTCGACGGGGTGAGTTTTGACGTGAAGCCCGGCGAAATTCTGGGCGTGATTGGTCCGAACGGTAGCGGCAAGACGACGCTGTTCAATTCGATCCTCGGCCAGATCCGGCCCGATAGCGGCAAGGTCGAATTTGAGGGCGTAGACATTTCTGGCAATTCGCCGCTCGAAATGTCCCGCCTCGGCATTGGCCGCACGTTTCAAAACTTGCAAGTGTTTGGCAAGCTCTCACTGCGTGACAACTTAATCGTTGCGGCTCAGGAGCACCACGGCACGTTTTGGGGCCGGATGTTTGCCAAGCCCGACAACGGGTTAGCCGAGCGCGCGCAAGAAATGCTCGATTTGTTCCGCTTGAATCACGTCGCCGATTTGCCTGCGGGCTCGTTGTCGTACGGTCAGCAAAAACTGGTCGACATCGCGATGGCGTTCATGCCTGCGCCGCGTTTGGTGTTGCTCGACGAGCCGTGCGCGGGTGTGAACCCTTCGCTCGTCGATGGTCTCCGCGAACTGTTGATTGAGTTGAACAAGAAGCAGGGTGGTAGTTTCGTCGTCATCGAACACAACATGGATTTCGTTATGAAGCTGTGCCACCGTGTGGTGTGCATGGTCGAAGGAAAAGTGCTGGCCGTCGGTAAGCCAGAGGAAATTCAGGGCAATCGTGCAGTGCTGGAGGCCTACCTTGGAAACTAACACCCCAAAATCTAGCGGCACCCTGATCGAATTCGACAAAGTCGTCGCGGGCTATACGCACCTGACCGTTTTGAACGAAATGACACTCGACGCACGCAAAGGCGAGATCACGTTGTTGATTGGTCCCAACGGCGCGGGCAAATCTACCGTGCTTAAAACGTTATTCGGAATGCTCACGCCGCGCTCGGGTCAAGTGCGCTTTAACGGCCAAGTGATCAACGGCCGCACCCCGCGCCAGTTGCTCGCGGAAGGCATCGCGTTTGTTCCGCAGGGGCGCAACCTATTTGGTTCGCTGTCGGTTTTGCATAACCTTGAGCTGGGCG
>DAINAJ010000008.1:0-2672 GCA_036733505.1 Casimicrobium sp. | reverse complement strand
AAGCGACTGCTCCGCGAGCGCATCGCCGAGGTGATGGAGATGTTTCCGCGTTTGAAGCAGCGCGTGGATTCGCGCGCAGCCTCGCTCTCGGGCGGCGAACAAAAGCAGCTTGAAGTCGGCCGCGCGTTGCTGGTTAAGCCCGAGGTGCTTTTGATTGATGAGCCGTCCATTGGTCTCGCGCCGATTATTGTGCAAGACGTTATGAAACTGCTGCGCACACTCGCTGATACGGGCAAGAGCGTGTTGATGGTCGAACAAAACGTGCGCACCGCGTTGAAGTACTCGGATCGTGCCTTGGCATTGGAAATGGGACGCTTGGCCGTTGATCGCCCGGCAGCTGAATTGTTAGATGACCCGAACCTGAATCGCCTGTTCTTGGGCGGTCATGCGAAGTAGTTCTGAAGTGAAAGTGGCAAAATCGCCGCAAATTTGCAAAACATTGTTTTCTACTGGAGGAAAAACCATGAAAACCAAAATCGCCAAATCCATTGGCGTCACCACCACAATCGCCGCTGCGTTGTTTGCAGCTTCTTCATTCGCCCAAGCCATCAAAGTGGCGCAGGTCGTTGAGCTCTCCGGCGGCGGCACTGCTGCTGGTACGCAATACCGCAACGGCGCGAAACTCGCCATCGCCGAAATCAATGCCGCCGGCGGCATCATGGGCAAGAAGATTGAAGTCCTCGAAATGGACACTCAGTCGCAACCCGCTATCGCCAAAGCGATGACGGTCAAAGCCATCGACGAGAAAGTCACGGCGATTTTCGGACCGGTATTCTCTGGTTCGATTCTCGTGAGCCAAACCGAAAGCCAAAAGGCCGCGATTCCGAACTTCACCGGCGGTGAAGCTTCGAACGTGACCGCGCAGGGCAACCCGTTCATTTTCCGTTCATCGTTTAACCAGTCAATGGGCATGCCGAAAGTGGCCGCCTACATGGCAGGCGACCTCAAAGCGAAGACGGTAACGGTCGCTTACGTGAACAACGATTTCGGCAAAGGCGGTCGCGACGCGATCATCAAAGAACTCGGCGCGCGCGGCATCAAAGTCGCTGCCGACATCTCGACCGATCCGGGCCAAGTGGACATGTCCTCC
Organism: Casimicrobium sp.; assembly: GCA_036733505.1. GTDB lineage: Bacteria > Pseudomonadota > Gammaproteobacteria > Burkholderiales > Casimicrobiaceae > Casimicrobium. The sequence continues at coordinate 1,582 of DAINAJ010000008.1, read as the reverse complement.
GCGGTGCTGCGCATCAAGCAAGCCGGTGCAGACGCGTTGTTCGCATACCTGAACGAAGAAGAGTCCGCACGTTTGCTCAAAGAACTGCGTAAGCAAGGCTACGACAAGCCAATGGTCGGCGAAACCACGCTCATGGGCGCGAAGGTAATCGAACTCGCGGGCTCCGCAGCCAACGGCGTTCGTGGTCACGTTGGCCTCACGGCTGACGCGCCTGCGTTCAAAGAGTTCGGCGGGAAGTACGAGAAAGAGTACAAAGCGAAATCTGATCACAACGGCATCAAAGGCTACTTCTCGGCTTACATGCTGAAAGCCGCGATTGAAAAAGCCAAGAGCACCGACGGCAAAGCGATTGCCGCTGCGATGAAAAATGCTTGCTTCAAAGTCAAAGACCATCCAGGCATCCTGCTTGACGTGTGCTTCGACGACAAAGGCGACATCGACCGCGAAAGCTTCCTCGTAGAAGTCAAGAACGGTAAGCAAGAAGTAACGGCCATGCTGCCGATGCTCAACAAGCGCTAATCTGAGTTCGCCTCAATGAAAAAAGCCCGCTTCGGCGGGCTTTTTCTTTGGGGCTCTAAGCGATTTCTAGGAAATTGCAAAACGCGCTATTGAATCGTTACTGGGTTAGCGAGTTGCCTGAAATTAGCCTCTGAGTCACTGTCATTCCCGCGAAGGCGGGAATCCAGACCGCGCGCATCGAAGCCGTTCGATGAGCGAGTGCGCCTGCGCTATTTCGGTCTGGGTCCCCGCCTTCGCGGGGACGACAAATTTCAACGCGACCTTGCTAATCGGGAATCGTTAAACTTAGAAGTGTTTGTTAAAGCACGTTAGTCCTCATACAAAGGCTCAATGGACACAACCACCGCAGTTGTTGAAGTCATCAAAGCGCTCGCATGGCCTGGTGTAGCGCTTACTGCCATCCTAGTATTTCGACATCCACTTCTACAATTACTTTCAACCATTCGTTCTCTAAAGTTTGCGGGCGCGGAACTCACAGTGGCTGCGCAGGTTGAAGAAGTGAAGGCGATAGCGCAGGACATACCGTCCCCGCCAGCAGCAGTCGATAACTCGACGACGGAATCGAAAAACGAGGTTGATAGATTGCTCGAGGTGGCAGACATTGAACCAAGAGCAGCAATCATGGCAGCTTGGCGAAAAGTCGAAATATCCGGCGTCAACGCGGTGCGGCGAAGTTGCCCTGCAGACATTCCAAAGGCGCTAAACGTTGCGGGTACCTTTGCGGAGGCTCTACGAAGGTACGAAGTCATTTCGCCGAGCTTCTTCGTTGCCATATCGAAGCTAAGAAACATCAGAAATCAGGCCATCCATACTCATTACTTTGAGATTGACCCGAGCACTGCCCGCGATTACGTGGAAACTGCAATTCAATTGGCGAGAGATTTGGACGCAACGGTTACCCGCACTGACATCAAGCCTAGAGAATGACGCGTAACCATTCCCTCGACGGACCCCATCGCAGCATGCGGGTGAAGGCCGACCATCTCATTTTGGTCCCTTAGCCACACACCAAGACCGTCCGGTCACTTCATACGTTACGCAATCCGTTCAGCGTCCTATGCAG
>DAINAJ010000007.1:0-41724 GCA_036733505.1 Casimicrobium sp. | reverse complement strand
CAGCTCGGCGGCGTATCTGGAGCGATTTCGATTAAAGTCGACTTATAAGAAATTGGCGGATTCTCAAACAAAGTGCACAACGGCGGGGTGCAGTCTGGATAGTAGTTCAGCGGGAGTTTCCCAGTTGAGGCAGAGTCGAGGGCGATGATTGAGCTGATGCTCGATGTAGGCGACAAACTCAGGGGAGAGGTTGCTTATCAGTTGTCCTTTTGGGACGTAGTTTCGAATCAAGCCGTTGGTGTTTTCGACGGTGGGCTTCTGCCAGGGTCGGTGCGGCTGACACGGGTACACGATGAGGGATTTGATCTTGGGCAGGCGAGCGAACTCGCTGCCCTGATCGGGGATGAGGCAGACCAGAGGCAGATGTTGTTCGCGCATACGCTTTCGCACCCATTTCTCCACGGCCCGAGCGGTGCAGTGTTTCAACCAACCGATCAAGGTGTATCGGGTACGTCGGCAAACGGCCACCACCAGGCGCGCGCTGTCGCTCTTTCGTCCGACGATACCGTCGATCTCCATGCACAGCGCCCGAGAGCGATCGATGAGCTCTTTGGGGCGCTCTTCAACGCTTGGGCATTGGGCCACCCAACTGTTGGGGGCGCGCTCTGCGCGGGCGACACGCTCACTTTGGGTGTAGTAGCGTCGCAGGCGCATGCTCGGGTAGCGCTCGCGGTTGTGCCACCCCAAGGGCTCTATCAGCCGGTAGAGGCTGGAGCGGCTGGGCATACGCTCTGGCGGGCCAAACGCCTGGGCTTCGCGATGCAATCGCCCCAGAGCTTGGGCCGGCGAGTGTTGGTCGAGCAGACGAGCTTTGACGCGCTCAAAGATCGGATCAGTCAGCGCGAAGCGACGCGCATTGCCAACGCAATTACGCCGCTTGCTCGCGCGGTCAGCCTTCGCGGCACGCACGCTGTAGCTGCTCCCATCGGGTAGAGCGAGATTGCTCACGCGCCGACACTCTCTGGAGATGCTGCTGGGGCTGCGTTTGAGTTGTTCGGCAATGGCCGAACAACTCAAACGCAACTTACGCAAGGCAGAAATGACGGACAATTCCTCCGGCTGGAGGTGTGTGTATGTCTTCATCAGTGAAATCTTTCAGTCGTCGAATAACCGAAAGACTAACCGCCGAAGCTTCCACTCCTCTAGCCTTTCCTAAACACCGGAATCAGTGCACTTCGTTTAGGATTCCGCCATTGCGTCTGAAATGACTGTGCAGCTGTCGCTGGCGCGGAAAAGCTGTATCTGTATGCATGTTGCGGACAAACACGCTATCGTTCGCGTCATCCGTATGGCGAGGGCGACGCAATGAGTGATTCGACGGCTCAAAAATTTGAACGATTCGCGGATTTCTATCCGTTCTATTTGGGCGAACATCGCAATGCGACGTGTCGCACGTTGCATTTCATCGGCACGTCCATCGGACTAGCGTTGATGATTTATGCGCTTTGGGGTGGACGCTACGCCTTGATTGCGCTTGCCGTTATTCAGGGTTACGCATGGGCGTGGGTCGGGCATTTCGTATTTGAGAAGAACAAACCAGCGAGCTTCAAACAGCCGCTCTATTCGTTCATGGGCGATTGGGTGATGTGGTTTCAACTACTCACTGGACGCATTAAGTTTTCGCCGTAATTGGCGGCACGTGCCACGGTGGCGGGCACGTCCGCAACGCTCATGGCGAGATCGTCATTCCGCACTGGTTTACTAAATAACTTCGAATGTCCGCCCACGTTTGCCGAGTGCCGTGCGGAGCAAATGTGATCCCGCCAGTCACAGCGCTGCCCGTCATGCCGAGCATCACGCGCGTTGAGATCAGTCCGTCGACTGTTGCCTGAACCTTGCCGTCGCCGTCCATATCGAGAGAGCATTGCGTAGCTGCAAAAGGACCGCCGTGCACGCGAGCGACACAGACATCCTGATTGGCACCATTGTCACAGTATCCGGCCACGAGTATCTTGCCGTCGGTTTGTAGCGCGATGGCGCGGGCGTGGTCATCGCCGCTGCCGAGGGGCAGTATGAATTTTCCGTTGCTCGGAATACCTGCGCTGTCAAAACTCGCGTCGAGGGAGCCGTCGGCGTTGAGCCGCGCCATGCAAAAGTAATACTGGCCAGTCACGACGCATTCCCCAGCAAGGACGATTTTTCCGTCCGGCTGCAACGTCATCGCATAGACCGTCTCGCCGGAACCGCCTAGAGGCAAGATGACTTTGCCGTTTCCGACGTTACTCGGGCCATCAAAACTGGAGTCGAGCGAGCCGTCGGCGTTGAGGCGCGCGAGACAGAACGAATTAGCGGAAGTCGCAGGCGAAGAGCAGCTGCCTGCCAGAAGTATCTTGCCGTCCGGCTGGAGCGACATGGCGTTAGCTTGGTCATAGTTGGTGCTAACGTCAACCCAAAATTTGCCGTTGCCCGGCGTGACGTTAGGACCGTCAAAACTCGCGTCAAACGATCCATCGGCGTTGAGCCGTGCGATACAGAAGTTTGCAGCGACGGTCGCGTTTATGTTGAAGCAACTCCCGGCCAGCAGGATCTTGCCGTCCGATTGCACGGCGATCGCATTCGCGGCTTCCTGAAATTGTTCGATTTGGGGCAATTCAAACTTGCCGTTTCCCGCAACGCCCGGGCCGTCAAAACTCACATCCAGCGTTCCATCCACGTGAAGCCGCGACGCGCAAAAGCGACTGGGCCCCCCAGGGGAACCACACATGCCCGCAAGCAGTATCTTGCCGTCGGGCTGCAAGGCAATGGCGTTGGCTGTGTTGTAGCTCGGGTTGATGGGGAGGAGGAACTTACCGTCTCCGTTGCCGCCGGGCCCATCAAAACTACTGTCTAGCGTGCCGTCGGCATTTAGGCGCGCGACGCAGAATTCTTGGATAGCTCCATTAGAGCAAGAACCCGCCAAAACGATCTTACCGTCCGGCTGCACTGCCACGGCGTTTGCTGCGTCATAGCCGCTGCCGATGGGCAGCAGGAACTTGCCGTTGCCGACACCACTGGGGCCGTCAAAACTACTGTCGAGCGTACCGTCGGGCAACACTCTTGCAACACAGAAGTCCATGTCGGCACCGATCGTGCACCGACCAACTAGTACGATTTTGCCGTCCGATTGCAGGGCGATGGCTGTGCCATAGTCATTGCCAGCACCGATGGCCAGATTCGTGATCTTGCCGGTGCCGCCGTTGAAACCTGGGAACGGCGACGTGTGCAAGCTCCCGGGAATTGGGTCTTGCGCGTGCACGGCAGACGTCGTTACACCTCCCAGCAAAAGGCAAAATGCGGCAGCAAGTGACCGTATCGACCGAACCTCAAGCCAGATGGCCCGGTCGGCCGCGCAGATTGGCAGCAAACATTTGGTGATTCGCATACGGCCTCCGGTTCGTAGGAGATTGCAAGACGTGCGGCTACTAATTCACAGACGCATTCGCCGGCTGATTTCTGCCACGACGGCGGTCGATGCGCGTGTCGTCGTCACGCCCTGTGTGTAGCGGAAATCTACGTAATCGGTTGGCGCTGCGCACAAGCGTAACCCTCGCAAGCAATGATTGGGATATAACTTTTCACGTCGAACGACCGTTGTACGGCCACTTGACGTGTTTTTATACGAATGTTGATATTGCCTACAAATGCCTTAAAAGCATTACCTGACCGTCGTTCTATCCACAAAGCTGTTGGGTTGGGACATTTTGCTAGTTTGAGGTTCTTGTAGCGACGACGCCCGTTCGCCGAAAAACTCGCGCGCTCTCAAACGCCGCGTTCGAGAACGATTGGCCGTCAATCCGCAGGTGCCGCTTGAGCAGAAAATCAAACATCATGGGATTGCCTTGGCGCACCTGTTTGAGATGCGTGCCGACGCGCTCATCCAGCCAACCCCGTTCGACAATCGCATCGACCGAAAACAGCGGGAAGACGCCGGGCAATGGATAGTCCGAGCCGTTGACCAAACGCCCGGCCCAATCAGCGTGCCGCACTACGCGTGGCAAATATTCGAGGCGATTAGTCTGTGGCAGCGCAGACACATCACCAAACAACCGACCCTCAAAAGCCTTGCTCGCCATTAAGCGCTCGAACAAATCGAAACATGCAACCTGCGGACCTTCCGCGCCTTTGTCGAGATCGGTGTCCGTGCCCAAGCTCGCGCAATGCGCGACCACCACGCGCACGCCGCGCTCCAAGGGTCGACGCAGTTTCAAGACGTTGCCAAACTCAGGCCTTCCCGCTCCATGCACGGCCTTTTCCTCGCCGCCATGTGAGATTAACGGCATATCAAACTTCGTCATCGCATCGTAAAACGCATCACATCGCGCGGATGCCGGATCAATGCCCATCGCTGGCGGCAACCATTTCACTGCCACCGCGCCTAGCGCTGCCGCCTCTGCAACGGCCCGTGGTGCATCCGGGCGGTACGGATGAATCGAGGCGACCCACTGGACGCGCGAGGCGTTTTTCGCGGCCACGTTCGCGGCGTATTTATTGGGTAAATAAAAGGCGGACCGTTCGGGCTGCACCGTGCCGCCTTCGGCGTGAGTTCTATCAAACGCCAATATCATCGCGCGATACCCCTCGGGAAAGTCGTGCGTCAGGCGCAGCAGTCGCGCTAGAAAATCGCTGTCGGAGTTACGATTGCCGTGCTTCACGCAAGCGGCGTTCAGATAGAAGCGAAATTGGGCGTACTGCCGAATATTGATCGGCGACGTCATCTCGGGTGACACCCACGCACCGCTGCCGGATTCACCCATGCCAAGCAAGTGCGCGTGGCTATCCCACACGTCGTTCCAATTCAAACCCGCAAATGCAGAGAGCGTGAAATCATGGTTTCGCAGCTCTGCGCCGAGCTCGCCGCAGGGGTTAAATAACGCACCACCCGTGTCAATGCGAAAGGCGTGCGCGGCGAGCGCTGGACTCGCAGCGAGCCCCGCAGCGATGCGGAGGAACGTGCGGCGATTTGGCTGAGTGCGCGTCGTCATCGCTTGGCGATGATGAAGAGGCGGCGAAACGGAAACAATGTTTTTCCATCGGAACGCGGTGGATACGCCGCCCGCAGTCGAGCGGCGTAGTCAGCCTCAAACCGCTCCGCCGCAGCGTCCGTGGGCAGCGCGTCGAGAAACTGCTTGAGCCACGTGCCTTTGGTCCACTCTTTCACTGGATCATCGCCTTCGAGCACTTGCAGATACTCGGTCTCCCAGATGTCGAGCGACGACGTGAGTGGCGCGAGCAGGTCGTAATAAAACGCAGGAACCGACACGGGTGGTGGTTTGAGTAGCACTTCTAGGCGCGCTTGCCACGGACCCGATCGAACCGTCTCCGCAATCAAAGTGTGTGACGGCGCCTCGAAGTTGCGCGGCATCTGCACCGCGAGCACGCCGCCCGGTGCAAGCTGCGTCAACAAGCGAGGAAAGAGTTGCGCATGATCGTGCACCCAATGCAGCGCTGCGTTGGAATAAATCACGTCAGCAGGCGCACCGTCTTCAACTGCCCAATGCGCGAGACTTTGCTGCTGCCACGCAACGCCATTAACGACTTCTTTCGCGCGCGCAAGCATTTCGGCCGAATCATCAACGCCAGTAATGTCCGCCTCTGGCCAGCGGGCTTTAATGAGCTGCGTTACGTTGCCTGTGCCACAGCCGAGATCGAAAATGCGTTGCGGCTGATCGCTATCGATACGCGAAATCAAATCTAGCGCCGGACGTATACGCGGCTCGGCGAACTTCAAATACTGTTCAGGATTCCAAGTCATGACGGGTGCTGGTTGATGTGTGGGCGTGTAATTCCGCTAATTGTGCCGAATCTTCGACCGGTCCGCGCCACCATGTGCTAACGTCGTTCGCTCCTCGTTCATTTTTTTGGCCTGCTGGGCTGACCTTCGTTTTGGCTTCGCGCGCGTTTGACGCGACAAAATGGCAGTTTCCGGAGCATGCTTTTCGTTTGAAAGCGTCTCCCTATGCCCGGCTACCAGGTGCGCTTGCAGCACGTTTCCGTTACTGGGGGCGACGGCCTGAAAGTGCGTTCGCTGCTCGACAAGCAACAATTTTCCGATCCACTCGGCGAGGCTGCAGCAGCAGGAATCTCAGCGGCAACATGGCCCTTGTTTGGCCAACTCTGGCCGTCGTCGGAAAAGCTAGCGGACATCATGCAAACGTGGTCGCTGGACGGCGTGACCGTGCTCGAAATTGGATGCGGCTTGGCGCTGGCGAGCATGGTGGTGCATCGCCGTTTGGGCGACGTCACAGCGAGTGACTGCCATCCGTTGGCGGAGTCTTTCTTGCAAGCGAATCTGCGACTGAACGCTTTGCCCGCGTTGAAATATCAAACAGGGCACTGGAGTCGAGAAAACGAGTCGCTAGGCCGTTTTGACCTCATTATCGGCGGTGACGTGCTCTACGAACGCGGCCACCCCGAAGACTTGGCGGGCTTCATTGCATTGCATGTGAACGCTGTTGCAGAGGTGCTCATCATTGATCCCAATCGCGGCCACCGCAGTGCGTTCAATAAGCATATGGCGAACAACGGATTCGTGCTGACGGAAACGCCCATCATCGCCCCGATGCACGATGGCACAGCCTATCGTGGCAAGCAGTTGCATTACCGACGCGGCATTGCTGCGGAGAGCTCATAGGCGCGGTTTCCCGCGCTCATGAGGGATCACGCGTCCAGCGCCTTTCGTACCTCTGCGAGCCACGCGCCCGCGCGTGTTGCAACGTCTCCAGCGGGTGCATCAAGCATGGTTTGCACGAGCGCGGAGCCAATGACGACCGCGTCGGCGTGCTGCGCAACTTTTCGTGCCGTCGCACCGTCACGAATGCCGAAACCCACCCCAACAGGTACGGGCACAACGGCTTTAATCGCGGCGACGTTGCTGGCAACTTCTGCCACGTCGAGATGACCCGCTCCCGTCACGCCACGCAGGCTCACGTAATACACGTAGCCACGCGCTAACCGCGCCACGTGTGCGATGCGCTCAGGCGTACTAGTGGGTGCAAGCAAAAAAATGGGAGACAAATCGCGCACGCTGAGCATCGCCGCAAAGTCGTCTGCTTCTTCCGGGGGATAGTCCACCACGAGCACGCCGTCAACGCCCGCGTCCGCAGCAGCGTGCACAAACGCCTGCTGGCCCATCGCCTCCACCGGATTGGCGTATCCCATCAATACGACCGGTGTCGTGGCGTTGGTCTTGCGAAATTCAGCGACGATGGCGAGCACTTTGCGCATCGACATGCCCTTGGCCAGCGCGCGTTCGGAGGAGCGCTGAATCACCGGCCCGTCCGCCATCGGATCGGAAAAGGGCACGCCGAGTTCGATGACGTCCGCGCCAGCCGCTGCGAGCGCGTGCATGGTCGGTAGTGTGGATTCAATCGACGGATCGCCCGCTGTTATGAATGGAATGAGCGCCGTTTTTTCGTTGGCTTTCAGCGCAGCAAATGCGGTATTGATGCGGTTCATCATTAGTTGAACTCCAATCCACCGCGTTGCGCGACGGTGTGCATGTCTTTGTCACCACGTCCCGAAAGATTGACTAACAGAATTTTGTCTTTACTCATGGTCGGTGCGAGTTTGGTGGCGTAGGCAATGGCGTGGCTCGACTCGAGCGCCGGGATGATGCCTTCGATGCGACAACACTCGTGAAACGTTTTGAGTGCTTCGTCGTCGGTGATGGTTACATACTCCGCGCGGCCGATGTCTTTTAGATACGCGTGTTCGGGCCCGACGCCAGGGTAGTCAAGACCAGCGCTCACTGAGTGCGTTTCGATGATTTGGCCATTTTCGTCTTGCAAGAGATATGTGCGGTTGCCGTGCAACACACCGGGCACGCCTTTCGTAAGCGAGGCGGAATGTTTGCCGGTCTCGATACCTTCGCCCGCAGCTTCCACGCCGATCAGACGCGTCTTCTCATACGGAATGTAGGGGTAAAAAATGCCCATCGCGTTGGAGCCGCCACCGACGCACGCAATCACGGCGTCAGGTTGTCGACCGGCCACTTCTGGCATTTGGGTGAGGCATTCGTCGCCAATGACGCGTTGAAAATCGCGCACCATCATCGGGTATGGATGCGGGCCGGCAACGGTGCCGATGATGTAGAACGTGTTGTCGACGTTGGTCACCCAGTCGCGCAGCGCTTCATTAAGCGCGTCTTTGAGTGTCTTCGATCCACTCTCGACTGGAACAACAGTCGCACCAAGCAGCTTCATGCGATACACATTCTGTGCTTGTCGCTTCACATCCTCAGAGCCCATGTAAATCACGCATTCGAGGCCGTAGCGCGCCGCGATGGTTGCAGTGGCGACTCCGTGTTGGCCGGCACCGGTCTCAGCGATGACGCGCGGCTTGCCAAGTCGCTTAGCGAGCAGCGCTTGGCCGATACAGTTGTTGATCTTGTGCGCGCCAGTGTGATTTAAGTCTTCGCGCTTGAAGTAAATCTGCGCGCCTCCAAGCATCTCGCTCCAGCGTTTGGCGTGATACACCGGGCTCGGGCGGCCCACAAAATACTTCAGCTCGTTCTCGAATTCGGCTTTGAATTCTGGGTCGTGTTGGTACTTGGCGTATTGCGCTTTCAGGTCATCGAGCGCCTGGATGAGGGTTTCGGCCACGAAGGTGCCGCCATATTGGCCGAAGTGGCCGCGGGCATCGGGAAGGTCATAAGGTTTCATAGAGGCTTTCAGCGCTGCGTCGTTGCCGCGTCGCTTTGCGGGTCAGGATTGGTTATCCGCGTGGCGCACAGCGCGACAAAATTGTTCAATGAGTTCGGAGCTTTTCACGCCGCGAGAAATCTCAACGCCGCTACTCACATCCACAGCAAACGGGCGAACAGCGTTAACTGCGCCGGCCACATTTGCAGCAGTCAAGCCACCAGACAAAACGACCCGAGGCGCGCGAACGTTGCCGCGGCTTGGTGTGTTTACTGGGTTGATCAGCTGCCAATTGAATGTCTTTCCACTGCCGCCATGTCCCGCACTCGGCGTATCCAACAAGATCGCGGAGGCGGAGGCGTATTGCAATCCCGATTGTAATAAATCGAACGACTCACCGACCGGCAATGCCTTGATATAGGGGCGGCCAAAGCTCGCGCAGAAGGCTTCAGGCTCGTTGCCGTGAAACTGCAACAGGTCGATTCGGGCTGCTGCGAGCGCCGCGTCCACCTCTTCCCGCGTGGGGTTCACAAATAGCGCCACGGTCGTTACAAAAGCCGGGACGCTGTGTGTAAGCGCCTGACATGTGTCCAACGTCACCGCACGCGGGCTAGGAGCGTAAAGCACAAAACCAAGTGCATCGGCGCCCGCGTTCACCGCCGCGCAGACATGCGCTTGCTCACGCAAGCCACAAATCTTGATGCGCGTTCGAGCAGTGCCATAGTTAGTGTTTACAGCCACGGATCGACGAAAATTTCAGGAATATTGAACCGCCTATCGTACTCAATTCCAGCGAGATAGAGCCCATCTGGCGAAAACGTTGGCGCAGCGAGCTTACGATCTTTTTGCGCGATGAGCGTCTTAAGCCAATCAGCGGGCTGGCGGCCATTACCAATGTAGACCAATGCGCCCATGATGTTTCTGATCATGTGATGCAGAAAAGCATCGGCATGAAAGTCGAAGCGCAGCAGGTTACCGTGTGCAGAAACCGTCGCTGAATGCATCGTTTTGATCGGCGACTTGGCTTGGCATTCTGCTGCGCGAAAACTGGTGAAGTCATGGGTTCCCCACAAAGCAGGAAGTGCAGCTTCAACGCGTGACATTTCAATCGGCCAATGAGTCCATCCGACGCGGTGGCTGTGGAGTCCAGGCCGATGCGGTTGCGAGGCGAGCAAATAAACATATCGACGCGAACGCGCCGCAAATCTGGCATGAAATTCGGCGTTGACCGGCATTGCCCACCGGATTGAAATGTCGTCCGGTAGAAACTGATTGCCGCCGCGCGCCCACGCGGAGGCTTCACGGTTTGCGGTGGTTTCGAAGTGAACCACCTGCAAGGATGCGTGCACGCCGGTATCCGTTCGGCCAGCTGCAATAACGTTAATGCGTTGCGTTGCAATTGAGGAGAGCGCCGTTTCCAACGCTTCTTGTACGGATGGCTGTTCGGCCTGCCGCTGCCAGCCGCAGTACGCACTACCGCGGTACTCGACCCCCAGCGCCCAGCGTTGCAGCACGGACGCCGCAGGCTGGGAGGATGCCATTTCGTTCAATCGATACGCGCGGAGGCTGCCGTCGCGTCAGCCGCCAAGCTTGGCGAGCATCGCTTTCGCTTCAGATTGCTGCGCTTCGTCACCGTCATGAATGACTTCGCGAAGAATTTCGCGCGCACCTTCGCGGTCACCCATCTCTTCGTAAGCGCGTGCAAGATCAAGCTTGGTCGACGCATCGTGCCATTGCCCGTCAAGAATCGACGGCGTAGGATCAACGAAACCTTGGCGTCCCGCATCAAAGCTCAAGTCGAGCATTTCTGGTCGCATTGACGGTCCGACTGTGCCGAGGTTGGTCGGCGTCGCGGTGGAGAAGTCGGTGAAATCCATATTCGACTCAGGCAACTTACCGGAAGCCGTAGCTTTCTTCAGCGATTCTTCGAGCTCAGCCAGGTCTTGCTCTAGCGACTTCTTGCTCGCGCTTGACGGCGCGGAGGAGAAGGCGGGAATCGCGGAGGCGCGTGGGGCCAACGGCGCCGGAGCAGGTGCCGCCACTGGCTCAGGCATCACCGCAGGCTCGGGTGCTGGCGTCGGCTTTGCAATCGTCATCCCGTCAAGAACGAAGTCGAGCGCTCCATTGGAGGCAGACGTCGGGGGCACCGTTGTTATGTGCTCAGCGACTGGAGTGTTGTCGGAAAACATTGACTTGGCCGCGACCGCCGCAGCGGCAGCTGTTGCTGCCGTCGCCGCGACTGCGCCAATAGCGGGAGCGATGACTGACGAATCGGCGGCAGCGCCTTTGGAAGCAGTCGACACCGCGACGCCGCCAGCAGTCGCATGGCCAGGGAAATGCGCCAAGGCGATATCGGCGAGCTTTTGTTTGTACTCGCCGTTGCGATCCATTGCCAGCACATCGGCAGAGATACGATCAAACTCCTCGCGTTTGCCTTGAACCGCGCTTATCTCGGCGAGCTTTGTTGCCACGTCAGGCCGTTGCGGGTCGCGTATTAACGCTTCACGCAAAATTTCTTCGGCTTGTGCCTCACGGCCATAAGCGATATAGACCTCGGCTTCTGCGACAGGGTCTACTTCGCTCGAATCGATAGTGCCCATGCCAGAGCGGCTAAATTGGCTCTGTACGGGTACGTCATTAGTTTTTACGACGCCCAAACCAGACGTACCGAACACAGTATCCGGATTCATGGTGTTTACTACCGGATCCATCATTTTCGAAGACGTGATTGGATCGGTTGGCGTTTTGCGGCGTCGGCTCCAGAGGAATACACCGCCCAGAAGCGCTGCGAGGCCAGCGCCAGCGGGCACCAATGGATTATCCAAGAGGCCGTCAAACATGCCTGCTTCGGCCTCGACCGGGGCTGACGGAGCGGCGACTGCGGGAGCGGGTTTTGGCGCGGGCGTCACTGGTGGTGCAGCTGCTGCTGCAGGTGCAGGAGCGGGCGCAGCCGCTGGGGCTGGCGCCGGCGCGACCGCCACGGGTGTCGGTACTGGTTGCTCAGGTTTTGGTGCTTCAGCGGCTTTCGGTGGTTCAGCCTTTGGTGGCTCCGCTTTGGGGGCCTCAGCCTTCGGCGGATCAACCTTGGCGATCGGCGCGGGTGTAGGGGCTGGTGCCGGCGGAGGCGGAGGCGCGACCGGGGCGGCGGCCACTGGAGCTGGCACCGGCGCTGGAGCAGGCTTCGCCGCTTCGCGCGCTTTTGCTTGCGCTTCGGCTAGCTTCTGGTTTTGCAGGGCGACGGCTGCGTCTTGCTTTATTTTTTCCAGTGCCGCAATGCGAGATTGCTCTTCTTTGAGCGCTTTGGTTGCCGCGACTTTGGATTCCGTATTGGCTTGCTTGGTTCGCTCGCCTTGCGACAGCTTCAATTTGTCCGAACTGCTCGGGCTGGTACCCGTATCAGCGACTGCACCCGAGACGCGGCCGCTCGCGCGGGCACTCGCTTGGTCAGCATTCACGGTCGGGACGGAGTCGGAGACTCGCGCGACATAGCCACGCCAGCTTGATGCTTGTGCACGTACTTCGCTGACCGCCGTGTTCTGCGCTATCCCTTGTGCGTCAGCACTCGCAGGCATGTTTAGCGTTACACCCGAGCGTAGACGGTTGATATTGTTGCCAATGAACGCATTTGGGTTTGCGCGCTGAATGGCAATCATCATTTGTTCGATTGATATGCCAGCTTGAGCGTTGCGCCCGGCGATGCCAGAGAGTGTGTCGCCTCTCTTCACTGAATAAGCGGAGCCATCGGACGCGACTGATGCTGCGGGCGGCGCGACAGGGCTTGTTCCCGTCACGCGCGACGCGACGGGTGCCTTTGCCGTGGTTGTGGGCGCGGATTGCGCTGGAATTGGCGGACGTGCCGGTTGTGATGGCTCAATCGCCTGTGGTGCAGCTGCGCCGGGCGGATCGAGAAGGAATACATATTCACGCACCAAGCGACCCGTGCTGGAATTCACCTCAAGCAAGATATCAAGGTACGGATCATTGACAGCTTGGCTGCTCGTCAAGCGAACGTAGGGCTGTCCGTTGGGGCGCTTGAGCACTTGCGCACGCACGTTTTGCAGCACGCCTTGGTATTCGACGTTGGCCGCGCGATAAACCGCTGGCGAGGCGACATTGGCGCGAATCGAGTCAGCATCGTCGCCGGGCGATGTGGCCAAATCGACCTCGGCTACCAGCGGCTGGCCAAGCGCGGTGGTCACACTCAGGCGACCCAATCCGAGCGCGGAAGCGTCTGTCGCGGCAAGTACGCCGGCAAGGATGAGTGATGCAACTAATGGTTTATGGCGCAGCATGCCGCCCTCTGATTTCTGAAATAGAGAAGAAAAATAACATCATGGGGTTGCCGCCGCAAGCTCAGATTTAGCTTTAAGTACAAGCTCGTGTGAGCTTGTACTTACACTCTTTCTGTGCGTTGTTAAGAAATCCCCAAGATGTTGTGTCGCGCTGCAATCTGCAGCACCACATCTTGTGACCCGTACGTTACATGCTAAATGTCATTGTCATGCAACATTATTGTTGAATTTTCGCTACAACGCAGCAACGAGGGCGTCACCCATCGCTTGAGTGCCGACAACATGCTCACCGGGAAGCGCAATGTCGCCCGTCCGTAGGCCAGTTGCGAGCACGGAGCGAACCGCCGTTTCAATGCGCTGAGCGATGTCGGCGCGGGCGAAGGTGTAGCGCATCATCATTGCCATCGAAAGAACGGTTGCGATGGGATTGGCCTTGTTCTGACCCGCGATGTCGGGAGCCGAACCATGAATCGGTTCGTACAGACCCTTGCCGTTGGCGTCAAGCGAGGCTGATGGCAGCATGCCGATCGAGCCCGCCAACATCGACGCTTCGTCGGACAGTATGTCGCCGAAAATGTTGCCAGTAACGATTACGTCAAACTGCTTTGGTGCGCGCACCAACTGCATTGCGGCGTTATCAACGTACATGTGCGACAGCTCGACCTCGGGATACGACTTCCCCATTTCTGTCACGACCTCGCGCCATAGGATAGACGTGTCGAGAACGTTGGCTTTGTCAACGCTGCAAAGTTTCTTGCCGCGCTTCATCGCAGTCTCGAATCCGACGCGGGCAATGCGCTCTACTTCCGAGCGGGCGTAGTGCATCGTGTCATAACCCTCGTCTTCACCCGCAGCGTTCGTGCGGCGACCGCGCGGTTGTCCGAAATATATGTCCCCCGTCAATTCGCGAATAATCATGATGTCGAGGCCGGCAACGACTTCCGGCTTCAACGATGACGAGGCCGCAAGCTCCGGATAGAGCATAGCGGGGCGCAGGTTCGCAAAAAGTTTCAAGTCCTTGCGAATCCCGAGCAAGCCTTGCTCAGGCCGCATGGCGCGTGGCAGTGTGTCGTACTTTGGGCCGCCTACACAACCGAGCATGATCGCATCAGCCGCATGCGCGACCTTTTGCGTGGCTTCCGGATATGGATGACCGTGTGCGTCGTATGCCGCACCACCAAGATGGCCGTGCGAGAGCGTGATTGGCAAACCTTCGGTCTTAAATTTCTCGAGAACACGAATGGCCTGCGCCATGATTTCCGGGCCGATGCCGTCGCCGGGGAGGATGAGAATGTTCATTTTTATGTTCTGATCGCAGTGAAAAGTACGTCGCGGAGACCTACGCTAGCCAAGGCTGCGTAGCGAAATGTTTATCTTCAAATGCGTGAATCGCGTCGGCGTGTAGCAGTGTCAAGCCGATGTCATCCCAGCCGTTGATCATGCGCTCGCGACGCGACGCTGCGATGTCGAACGGAAAGGCAAAACTGCCGTCCGTGGCACGCACCAGTTGGGCGTCCAAATCGACGATCAGGTTAAAGCCCGGAAACGCCGCACAATCATGGAACAAGCGATCAACCTGCGCTTCGGGCAAACGAATCACCAGCAAGCCGTTGTTGAGCGAATTGTTATAAAAAATATCGCCGAATGAGGGCGCGATCACGGCGCGGTAGCCGTTTTGCATGAGCGCCCACGGAGCGTGCTCACGCGACGATCCGCAGCCGAAATTTTGTCTCGCCAACAAGATCGACGCACCTTGAAAACGCTGCTCATTGAGTACGAAACTCGGATTCAGCGGGCGCTTACTGTTGTCCACGCCGGGCTGGCCAACGTCAAGATAACGCCACTCGTCAAAGCAGTTCGGGCCGTACCCCGTACGTTTAATCGACTTCAAAAATTGCTTTGGAATGATCGCATCCGTATCGACGTTCGCGCGATCAAGCGGCGCAACCAAGCCGGTGTGAGTAATGAACTTTTCCATGTCTATTTCTTCTTCGCAGCATCTTCGATTTTTTCGCCAGCCTTTTGCACATCTTGTCCGATGCCGCGAACGGTATTGCAGCCCGACAGTGCGGCGAACAACGAGACCAACATCAACGATTTGAGTAACCAGCGCATCATTTGCTCCTTGATTTCTTAGCCGAGACGACGAACGTCAACGAAGTGGCCCGCGATGCCCGCAGCAGCGGCCATCGCAGGGCTCACCAAATGCGTGCGCCCGCCCGCTCCTTGACGACCTTCAAAATTGCGATTGGATGTCGACGCGCAACGTTCGCCAGGCTCCAGGCGGTCATCGTTCATGGCCAAGCACATCGAACAACCTGGCTCGCGCCACTCAAATCCAGCGGCTACGAAAATTTTGTCGAGCCCTTCCTGCTCGGCTTGCGCTTTAACCAGACCTGAACCCGGCACCACCATCGCAAGTTTCACATTCTCCGCGCGACGACGGCCTTTGACCACCGACGCGGCCGCGCGCAAATCTTCAATGCGCGAATTGGTGCATGAGCCGATAAACACTTTGTCGATTTTGATGTCGACCAGCGGCGTGTTCGGCGTGAGACCCATGTAGGCGAGCGCGCGCGCGATACCTTCTCGCTTCACCGTATCCTTTTCTTTGTCCGGATCGGGGACACGTCCGTCCACCGCTAACACCATCTCGGGAGACGTACCCCAAGTGACTTGCGGGATCAGATCACTCGCGTTGAGAACCACCGTGTGGTCAAACGATGCATCGCTATCGCTCTTGAGTGTGCGCCAATGGCGCGTCGCGGCATCCCACCCCTCGGGCGTTGTTGGCGCGAACGGACGGCCTTTCAAGTAGGCTTCAGTCACAGCGTCGTAAGCCACCATGCCCGCACGTGCACCGGCCTCAATAGCCATGTTGCACACACTCATACGGCCTTCCATCGACAACGAGGAAATAGCCTCACCGCCAAATTCAATCGCGTAGCCCGTGCCGCCGGCCGTGCCGATTTTGCCGATGATGGCGAGGACTAAATCTTTAGCCGTCACTCCCGTGGGAAGACGTCCGTCGCAACGCACGAGCATCGACTTCGAGCGCTTTTGCGAGAGACACTGCGTCGCCATCACATGCTCGACTTCACTGGTACCGATCCCGAATGCGAGCGCCGCAAACGCACCGTGCGTCGATGTGTGCGAATCGCCACACACCACGGTCATGCCTGGCAGTGTCGCACCTTGTTCGGGCCCAATCACATGAACGATGCCGCGACGAATGTCGCCAACTTTGAAATAGGTGAGCCCGTGCTCCTTCGCGTTTGCGTCTAGCGTATCGACCTGCGTGCGTGAAACGGGGTCGAGAATCGTGGTGAATCCCGGTGTGGTCGGCGTGTTGTGGTCGGGCACCGCAATCATGCTGCGTTTGCGCCAAGGCAAGCGACCAGCAATTTTTAGCCCTTCAAAGGCCTGCGGACTGGTGACTTCGTGCACCAAGTGGCGGTCGATGTAGAGCAGTGCCGTGCCGTCGCTTTCTGTGCGAACAGTATGGGCATCAAAAAGTTTGTCGTATAGGGTGCGGCCGGCCATGATGAATATGCGTGCAATACGGAAAGTGAATCGGGCTAACCTTTGATTTTATGCGGTTATCGTGGTGACGGCCGTGTGGCGAAGCGCCGCGCGCAACACGGCAGCACGCGTGTCTGGCGGTAACAGGAACGCCGCATCCTCCGCCCGGGACACCAAATCGGGGTCGAAATGCACTCGATCAGCAGCATCCAAACGCACCAAATTAACACGCAGTAACGCGTCAAACGCCGAGCGGAACTGCGATTTATCCGAAAACTCAGGCGCATTGAACACGTGAGTCATCGCCAACAGCTGCGCTGCTTGCTGACAGGTGCTCTCCAACGCATTTCGGGTTTGCGCACCCGGTTCGGCGCGCACCACTAACGCGAGCATCAATGCGTGTCGGGTGAGCGCTGGCCGAATCGTCGACGCCAGAAGTTCAAGGAACGCCGCCGAATCCGTTCCCTGACGCGATGCGCTCACGACGTTCGCCTCGGGCTCAACGTTGATCCAACCGTCGGAAGCGAGTGTTTCCAGTGTTCGGTCAAATGCTTCGAATGGCTCTGTGAGCGGAAACACATTGGTGGTTTCGACAGGGTCGGCCGCGCTGGCCGGATCGTCGAGCTTTTTGTCACTCCACGGTGGTAAGTAAAGCTCCGATTCCAGCAAGACATAGAGCCCGCGTGACAGCCGCGCGAGCTTGGTGCGACCGATCACGCCGTGTTGCACGATCAGACAAGCCATAAGCCCCGGCAGCGCAAAACAATGCAATACGTTGTTGCGAAAGTACGTGAGCGCCACCGCCGCACTCTCGTCGGCCATCACAACGTCACCTAACGGATGCGTGCGGCGCGTGAGGTATCCAAGTCGTGCGGTGTGTGCGATGGCCTCCGCTCCTGATAGCGTCGTAGCCTCGGCCTCGAGCGCGGTGCGCGCACTGCTTGCTAGCCGCAGCAAGCGTTCCACTACACCAGCGAGCTGATCGGCTTCAGCGGCGTGTTTCGGCGTGGCGAGCAATGCTGTCGCGACGACCGCAACGGGGTTAATCCGCACTGCGCCGTTGATGCGCTCAGCGATGATGCGCGACACGTCAGTCAACGCGCGCCGGCGTAGCCCCTTATCAGCGAGCCACGTATCCATATCCTTCGCGCCATGCGCATCGAGCAACTCGCCCAACGCAATCGGCCGCGCGAAACTGACGCCGACCGTTCCGTAGTGCGCTTTGCGCAGTTCTTTGATGGTGCTGAGCAGACCGAAGACTGATTCCTTCTTCTTCGTAGCCCCGGAAAGCTCTTCGGTGTAGCTGCCGCCTTCGATCAATTTTTCGTAGCCGATGTAGACCGGCACGAACAGCAGTGGCCGCGAATGTTCGCGCAAGTAGCTTTGCACGGTCATCGAAATCAATCCGGCCTTCGGAGGCAGCATGCGACCCGTGCGCGAACGACCGCCTTCGACGAAATACTCCATCGGAAAGCCGCGTTTCAATACTTCGTGCACGTACGCCGCAAACACTTCGCCGTAGAGTGCGTCGTCCTTAAATGAACGCCGCAAGAAAAACGCACCGCCGCGTCGCAGAATGCCGCCGACAATCGGCATGTTTAAGTTCGCCCCGGCAGCAATGTGTGGCACAGTCAAACCCGCTTCGTGCACCACATACGACAGCAACAAGTAGTCAATGTGGCTGCGATGGCAAGGCACGTAAACGAGCGTATTGTCTTTCGCTAGTGCCGCTAGTCGCTCCGCCCCCCGCACTTCTACGCCCTCGTAAATGCGGTTCCACAGTTTGCCGAGTAACTGCTCCATGAAGCGCACGAGCACATACGAATAGTCCGCCGCGATTTCACGGCCTATCGCACGCGCGCGCGCCTCCACTTTGCCGAGTGTGGTTCTCTTTTCGCTCACCTCTTGGGCAATCGCCTCGAGTACGCGCGGCTCGCGCATCATGCTCTCGATCAGCGTGCGCCGATGCGATAGGTCCGGCCCAATCGCCGCCTCGCGCTCGGTGCGAAATTCAGTGCGCAGCAATCGCGCTGCGCGGCGCACCATGCGCTCGTTGTCCAAGCCTTCAATCTTGGCAACGCTCACCAACTCCCGAAGCGACAACGGTGCACCGAAACGTGCCGCGACCGCGCGGCGAAAGAAAATCATCGCAAACAATTTGCGCAAGCGAGACCGCCCGCCCCATCCCTCCGCAGCCCAAACGCGGAGCCAGCGCAAGCTGTGCGTTGCCGACCCCTCTCGCTCTTCACGTTCTGGCGCGCGACCCCAAAAAATGTTCACGGGCACGAGATGCGCATCGGCCAGTTCGCCAGCAGCGACAGCCGCGATCAAGCGTTCAAGCCGATCGGACGGCATCAAATTGTGATCGTCCCGAAGTGGGAAGAAGGCGCTGCGTTCGGAGACGCTGGACGCAATGAATGGTGCGTGAGACGCCGGAATATCGTTCTCACGCGTGAGACTGTCGAGCAACGCGCTGTCGGTGATGGATGGCCGCGGCAGCACGTAGCAAACGGGCGCGTCCGTTGCGCCGTGTGCGATCACCAAGGGCTGGGGAAAAATCTGTACGCGTACCCAAACGTCGAGAAATCGGCGCACCACAATTTGCAGCGCACGCTGTGGAACGTACCAAACGCTATCGCTTTTCATGCTTCAACCTGTGCACTTTGCGTGATTGCGCGCTCAATGGCCAAACTTGCCAAGCTTACTGAATCTGTTGCATCGCAATCAATCGCCTGGCCCGCAAAGCCGCGCAGCCAAGTAATTTGCCGTTTCGCAAGCTGGCGTGTGGCAAACAACGCGCGCTCCATCATTTCCGCTTTTGGCGTGCGACCGTCGAGTGCGTCAAGCACTTGTCGGTAACCAACACAACGCATCGACGGCAAATCCGGCGTCAACACATACTGTCTTTGCAGCGCTTCCACTTCGGCCACAAAACCCTGCGCAAACATCGTCGTCAGCCTCGCTTCGCAACGAGCATGTAACCACGCCCGATCTCGCGGCAGCCAACGTAACACCGCGTGCGGCACTTCGGCCAGCGCGCTTTTCTTCTGACCTTGCAGCGACGACAGCGGTACGCCGGCAATCTGCCAAACCTCCAGTGCTCGCTCGATGCGTTGACTGTCGGTCGGCGGCAGTCGCGCGGCGGTGATCGGATCTACGCGCGAGAGCTCCGCGTGCAACGATGCAATACCCTCACTCGCGCGGCGAGCAGCGAGCCCTGCGCGAATCGCTTCGTCGGCGGGCGGCACATCGCTCATGCCGTTGACCAAAATGTTCGCGTACATCATCGTGCCGCCAACTAGCAAAGGCAACCGTCCGCGCGCTTGAATGTCTGCAATCGCCGCGAGGCAGTCGGTGACGAAACGGGCGACCGAATAGCGCTCGGTCGGATCAATCAAATCGATCAAATGGTGCGGGACACGCGCAAGCTCGTCAGCCGTTGGCTTGGCCGTGCCGATATCCATATCGCGGTAGACCAGCGCTGAATCGATGCTTACGATCTCGCCGTTGAAACGCTCGGCCAAGGTCAACGCCGCCGCACTCTTGCCAGAGGCGGTCGGACCAACGAGAAGGATCACGGGAAGGGTCAAAGGTTGGGCGAGCACGGCGCGCGGCTAGTGGAAGAGTGATTATGCGATGCGCGAGGTAACGCCGCAGTTCATGGAACGCACGGATAGCACGCAGCAACAGAAGCAGTCAGCTTCAACTCCCCGGAAATTTAATGGCTTTATAGGCAGACTGGCCAGCAGGTGGTCGTTAGGGGTGCACTATTCGCGTAATCGACAATCTAAATTTTTAGCGTGTAACGACCACCAGACGGTCGTTTGAGCCTTAAAGTCATTCATGCAGATGCTCGTGTGCGTGTGGATGCGCGTACACTAGAAGTAAGTAATTAAATACTTACCAATTAGGTTATGGCCTCTCGTCTCCCAGCAATCGCCAACCAAGCGCCCGCTAGCAGTGTTGCAAGCACCGCGTCCATAAGCATTGCGCGCCCGGCAAGCACCGGGCGTATGCCCACTGAACAACGTCAGGCCGAAATTGTCGCCGCTGCCTTGCGCCTCGCAGCAGAAGGCAGCCCTGCCGACGTCACCACCAGCGATTTGGCCCGCGCCGTCGGCGTCACCCAAGGCGCAGTGTTCAAGCACTTTCCAACGAAGGACGCGATTTGGCTCGCCGTCCTCAGCTGGGTGGGTCAGCATTTGCCGCGCGTTCTGAGTGACGCCGCTCAACAAGCCGACGCGCCGCTCGCCGCGCTGCGCAACGTGTTTCATGCACACGTCGAATTCGTTGTCGCAAACCCCGGCGTTCCGCGCGTGATCTTCCACGAGCTACAACAAGCGACCGATTCGCCCATGAAGCAACAAGTTCGCACCTTGCTGCAAACCTACCGCCAATTGCTACTCACGCACTTAAACGCCGCGGTGCAACGCGGGGACGCGGCCAATGACCTAGACACCAATGCGGCCGCGACGCAATTTGTCGGGATCATTCAAGGGCTGGTCATGCAATCCATGTTGAGCGGTCAGACGGACATGATGCGTGCCGACTCCACGCGAGTCTTCGACCTTTATTTACGCGGCCTGCGCCGAAGCTATGAACCATGAAAATCAATAAACCGTCACTCAAACTTATCGCGCTGGTGCTCCTTGCGGTGGTCATGCTGGCTGGCATTGCGTTTGTGTTGCGTCGCGCTGGGCCGTTCGCGCCCGTACGAGTGACCGTGGTCACCGCGAGCGAAGGCGTTTTGTCGTCGGCGCTCTTCGGCATCGGCACGGTAGAGGCGCGGCGCAGTTTCTTGATTGGGCCGACGAGTGCTGGCCGCGTGCTGCGCGTGTTGGTCGACGTGGGCGACAGCGTAAAGGCGGGCCAACTCCTCGCCGAGATGGACCCGGTCGACATCGATAGTCGCCTCGCGGCGCTCGACGCGTCGGTGGCGCGCGCTGTAAGCGTTATCGCCGCCGCCGACGCGCAAACAATGGATTCCAAAGCGCGCGGCGAACTGGCCTCCACCAGCGCCACGCGCTACGATGCACTCGCCAAGCAGGGCTTCATTAGCAGCGCGGTGCTCGAATCCAAGGCGCAGGAAAAGCTCTCCGCTGACGCTGGCGTCCGTGCCGCGCAGGCAAACGGTGCGTCGGCGCGGCAAGAACTCGTTCGGCTTCGCGCCGAGCGCTCAGCGCTCGCACAACAGCGCGCCAACGTGCGCTTGGTGGCGACGCAAGACGCCGTCGTGCTTGCGCGCGATGCGGAACCTGGCTCGACCGTGGTCGCTGGGCAAACCGTGGTGAAACTTATTGAGCCCGGTAGCCTGTGGATCAAAGCGCGCTTTGATCAAGGCCGCTCCGGCGGGTTGGTGGCGGGCCTCACAGCGGACATCACGCTACGCTCGAATGCCGCAACCCCGGTGCCCGGAAAAGTAGTGCGCGTGGAGCTGCAGGGCGACAGCGTGACCGAAGAGCGCATCGCATTGATCACGCCAGACACGCTACCGCGCGGTGTTGCCGTGGGCGAATTGGCGGAGGTGACGCTCAAGCTTCCGACCACGGGGCGCGCGGTGCTCGTACACAACGCCTCGATCAAACGCATCCAGGGTCAAACTGGCGTGTGGATTCAGGACGAAGCCGGCTTGCGTTTCGCGCCCATACGCACCGGGCTGAACAGTCTCGACGGACAAGTACAGGTGCTCGATGGCGTGAAAGCGGGCGAGCGTGTCTTGGTCTATTCCGAGAAAAACATCGACGCTCAAAGCCGAATCCAAGTGGTGCAAAGTCTGGTCAAGTCCGCACCATGATTAGTCTGGCCGGGCGCGACATTCTGCATTCGTGGACCAAGTTTGTGTTCACCGGGATCGGCTTGGGATTGTTGATTGGTGTCACGCTGACGATGGCGGGCGTGTATCGCGGCATGGTCGACGACGCGGTGATGCTCCTGAAAAACAGCGGTGCCGATTTGTGGGTCGTGCAAAAGGACACGCAGGGGCCGTATGCGGAGGCCTCAAGCCTTCGCGACGATGTGTACCGCTCTGTGTTGGGCATGCCCGGCGTTGCACGCGCAGGCAACGTCACGTATCTGACTATGCAAGTGCGCGACGGCGCGACCGATGTGCGCGCGATGGTCGTCGGCGTCGCGGCCGAGCAGCCGGGCCAGCCCGACTATCTCGTCGCCGGACGCCACATCACGCGTAACCACTACGAAGCCGTGGCAGACGTGAAGACAGGCTTTCAGTTGAGTGACCGGATCAAAATTCGCCGCCACGAATACAACGTCGTCGGACTCACGCGGCGCATGGTGTCGTCCGGCGGCGACCCGATGGTGTTCATTCCATTGGCCGACGCGCAGGAAGCACAGTTTTTGAAAGACAACGACGCCATCGTCAATGATCGTGCGCGCAACGCGGCCAACCCCGCGCTCAACCGACCCGGAGTGCCTGGATTGCTGGAGGCCGTCACGGCCGCACAGAGCAGCAATCACAACGTCAACGCGGTGCTGGTCCAAATTGTGCCCGGCGCTGACCCCGAAATCGTGGCCGAGCCGATTCGCCGTTGGAAGCATGTGCAGGTGTTCACGCGGGTGCAGATGGAAGATATTTTGGTGGCGAAGCTGATCGCCACTTCTGCAAAGCAAATTGGAATGTTTTTGGTGATTCTCGCCATCGTGAGTGCCGCCATCGTCGCGTTCATCATCTACACAATGACGCTGGGCAAGCTGCGCGAAATAGCCGTGCTCAAACTCATCGGTACGCGTGACCGGACGATTGCCGGAATGATCCTGCAACAGGCGTTGGGCCTAGGCGTGATCGGATTTCTCGTGGGCAAATTGTCAGCTACGGTGTGGGCCCCGGCCTTCCCGAAATACGTGCTGTTGGAGACGGGCGACGCGGTGCGCGGCTTCGTTGTGGTGATGCTGATCTGTGCGTTGGCGAGTACAGTCGCAATTCGCGTTGCGCTGCGCGTAGACCCGGCGGAGGCGATCGGATGAGCGGGCACACCATGACTGCGCCGCAAATCACGGGCATCCGCATCGAGGGGCTCAGCAAGCGCTACGGCGAAGGCGACGCTGCGGTCGACGCGTTGAAAGACGTCAACATGTTGGTCGCGCCCGGCGAAGTCGTCGGCCTTATCGGGCCTTCTGGTTCCGGCAAAAGCACGCTGCTGAAGTGTTTAGGTGCCGTGATTGAGCCGACGGCAGGCCGGATGACGCTCGGCGACACGACGATCTACGACAACGGCTGGAAGTTGCGCGACCTACGTGCCTTGCGCCGTGACCGCATCGGATTTGTATTTCAGGCGGCGTACCTGATCCCGTTTCTCGACGTCACCGACAACGTTGCGCTGATGCCGATGCTCGCCGGTCAACCCAATGCCAATGCCCGAGCGCGCGCCGTTGATTTATTGAAGGCGTTAGACGTAGCGCACCGCGCGAAAGCCGAGCCGTCGCAGCTCTCAGGCGGTGAACAGCAACGCGTCGCCATCGCCCGCGCATTGGCGAATCAGCCGCCGGTTATCCTCGCCGACGAACCCACCGCGCCCCTCGACAGCGAACGCGCGCTCGGCGTCATGCGCATCCTCAACCAAATGGCGCAGCAATTTCGCACTGCCATCATCGTCGTCACTCACGACGAGAAAATTATCCCCACGTTCAAGCGGATTTATCACATCCGGGACGGCCGAACGTATGAAGAAGCCGGGCAAGGGCTGGCGGTTTAGCGTGACGCTGGTCGCGTCGTCAGGCGCGCGAGGTTGGTCACATTACAACTTTTGCGTTCAAACGACAGCTGGATGGCGCTTAGAGCGGATTTTTGTGAGATGTCGACTATTGCAAAATATTCACTGCGAAGACAACCGAGCGGTCGTTGCGTCTAAAAAGCTGTATACGCGCCTTCGTCTCTACGTTACAAGCGACACGCTACCGCCCCCGCATAAACAAACTGTCGAGTTCTTTGAGCGTGAGCTGGTACCACGTCGGGCGGCCGTGGTTGCAGGAGCCGGCGCGCTCGGTGGCTTCCATTTCTCTGAGTAGCGCGTTCATTTCGGCCACCGTTAGCGCCCGGTTGGCGCGCACCGCGGCGTGGCAGGCCATCGTGGAGAGCAGTTCGTCGCGTCTTGATTCGATGACGGCGCTGACGCCTAATTCATCCAACTCTGCCAACACGCCGTGCAGCAGCGCTTCCGGCGCGGCGTCGGCCAACAGCGTGGGGATGCTTCGCAGCGTCAGCGCGCGAAGGCCCACGATGCTGATGTCGAATCCCAACGCGTTCAACGTTTCGCGATGCGTTTCGGCTGTGGCGACTTCTTTTTCGCTCGCGTTGATCACACTGGGAATCAATAGGCGCTGCGTGGCGAGGCCATTGTCCGCGGTGGCCGTCGCGGCTTGCGCCTTGAGCCCTTCGTACACGATGCGTTCGTGCGCCGCATGCATATCCACGAGCACCAAGCCTGCCGCGTTTTGCGAGAGGATATAGACGCCGTGCAACTGCGCCAACGCGAAGCCCAGCGGGTAGTCGCCTTGCGGTAACGGTTGCGACATTTGTTCCGCAGGCGCAGCGGGTGCGTAGTCAACTCTCGCGGCGTCCGACTGCGGCGCAAAGAAATATTGGCTGATGCGCTCGGAAACGCCGGGCGCGGTTTCCCCGCTATAGGTGGGATACGCAGCGTAATTCGCGAGCGGTATTTGTGTGGGCTCAGGTGCGGCTGCAACGGGTGCTGCAATTGCATTCGCATTCGCGTCCTCAGGCGCCACGCGATCACCAAACAGTTTTTGCGCCGCCGACACCGCAGGCTGCGAGGCCGCATTCCCACTCATCGCCCGATCCACAGCGCGGCGCACAAACTGATGCACGGCTTGCGAATCGCGGAAACGCACTTCGGTTTTCGCTGGATGCACGTTTACGTCGACGGCGCGCGGATCGAGCGTGAGCTTCAATACGAAACCTGGTGCCGCGCCGCCGTGCATTTGGTCGCGCAGCGCATCGCGTATCGCGTGCAGCACTACCTTGTCACGCACCCAGCGGCCATTGACATACAAATGCTGCGCGTCGCGATTGGGCACCGAACTGTTGGGCTTCAACACAAAACCTTGTAGCGCTAACACGCCGCCGTCCACAGCAATCGGCATCGCGGCGTTCACCCACTCTTGCCCTAACACGGCCGCCACACGCGCGGGCCACGCTTGCGCTGGCCAGCGATGCACAGCGCGACCGTTGTGCGTGAGCTGCAAAGCGATGTCGTTGCGCGCCAACCCGAGGCGACGCACGGCATCCAAGCAATGCGCGTATTCGGTGGATTCGGACTTGAGAAAGCGACGGCGCGCGGGCGTGTTGAAAAACAACTCGGCCACGTTTACCGTAGTGCCCACGCGAGCACTCACAGGTTCCGGCGGGTCAATCTGTCCGCCTTCAACTTTCAATCGAAACGCGCTGGTCACGCCCATCGGGCGACTCGTGATCGCCAGCCGCGCTACCGACGCAATCGACGCTAGCGCTTCGCCGCGAAAGCCAAAACTAACCACCGATTCAAGATCGTCAAATGACGCAATTTTCGATGTGGCATGACGCGCAATAGCGAGCGGCAGTTCGTCTTGCGCGATGCCACGCCCATCGTCGGTCACTTGCATCAGCACCGCGCCACCGCCTGTGAGTTCAACATCAATGGAGCGCGCGCCACCATCGACTGCGTTTTCCAAAAGTTCTTTGAGCGCAGCCGCAGGCCGCTCGATCACTTCGCCTGCAGCTATCTGATTAACCAGATGATCGGGCAGGGTGCGAATGTGTCGCGCTTCGTGTCTCAATTCGGCGACACGTATTGCCGCGCCGTCCTCTGGCACAATCGCGCCCGCAACAGTGCTACCCACGAGTTGCGATGATTTAAGAAGCTCGTCCGCTGAGGCGGGTTCGAATTTAGGAGGCGCGTTCACGCGTTGAATTGTATGCGGCTAAATTTTCGTTCGACGGTGATGATGGGGGCCTTCTGCGCCGCGCTGCCTCCGATTGCGTTGGCGCAACCGCCAGCCGCGCTCGCGCCACCACCTGCGATGAGAGTCGATGGTGTGCCGGTCGTATCGCAAAGCTTGGCCGACGAGATTGCGCCGTATGGAGAATTTAAGCCGACCAGATTCGTCGCGTGGCATCCGCTGCTGCAAGACATGCTCATCATGCGCCGCGCAGGCAATACCAATCAGCTTTTCTTGCAAGCTGACCCAATGGGCAAGTCGGTGCAGCTCACCAAAGGCAAAGAGCCCGTGCGCGCGGCGAGCTACGAGCCCAAGCGGGGCGATTACATCCTCATTTCGCGAGATACTGGCGGCGATGAAGCCGCGCAGATTTACAAGCTTGATCCGAAGTCGTTGCACGAAACGCAGCTCACCCCAACTGGGGAGCGGCACGCGTTGGGTCCTTGGAACAGCGCGCAAGACAAAGTCATCATCTCGTCAAGTGCTCTGGATAGAAATGGTAAGCGCGAGCAGGCAACCGTCGATGTGTATGCCATCGATCCGCTGCAGCCTGAAGCGCGCTTCAAACTTACGACCTTGGTGGGTGCGGGCTGGCGTGTCGTGCGTTGGTTAGATCGTGATAACCGCATCATTGCTAGCGAGTATCAATCGTCGACGAGCAGCAAAGTCTGGTCGATCGATTTAGCTACAGGAAAAAAAACGGACATCGGCACGGGTGAAGCGGAGCCGGACGACGACACCACAGATCGATGGTTGTACCGCAAACGATTCGACGGAGATTTCGGCAAACTCTCGCGCGTAGACGTGCGCACGGGTGAGCGGCAATGGGTCACCAAGGACTTCGAAAACGATGTGGATTCCTGGTCGATCGCCAAGGGAGGCAAACGCATAGCTGCGCTGGTGAATGCCAATGGTCACGCGCAACTGAAATTATTTGATGGTGACCTGAAACCGTTGCCGGTGCCGACGCTGCCTTCCGGCTTGATTTCGTCGGTCAGCTGGCATCGCAATGGACGCGATCTTGCGCTTGCCATTGAGTCGGCGGAGTCACCTGGCGAGGTGTTTTCGTTGGATGTTGAAAACGGGGCTGTGACTCGCTGGACGCAGCACCCCGTGGTAGCCGGTGTCAAGCGTCCCTTCGTTGAGGCCGAGCCGATCATTTGGCGCAGCTTTGACGGCATGAGCATCACGGGATTTATGCACCGTCCCAACCCTGGACAATTTCCAGGCAAAAGACCGGTCATCATCTCGATTCACGGCGGGCCGGAAAGTCAATCGAGACCGGGTTTTCGCGGACGCAGCAATTACTGGATGAATGAGCGCGGCTACGCGATGATTTATCCGAACGTGCGCGGCTCATCGGGCTTTGGTAAACGCTTTCTCGAGGCCGATAACGGCAAAAAGCGCGAAGACTCGGTCAAGGATATCGGCGCACTGCTAGACTGGATTCATGCCCAACCAGACCTCGATCCGACGCGAGTAGCGGTGATGGGTGGTAGCTACGGTGGGTACATGGTGCTCGCATCCGCGACAACCTACGGTTCTCGCCTCTCGGCGGCGTTCAACTCGGTGGGGATTTCACACTTCGTAACATTTCTGGAAAACACTGAAACCTACCGACGAGACCTCCGCCGAAGTGAGTACGGCGACGAACGCGATTCGGATATGCGCAAATTTCTCGACAGCATTTCCCCGTTGACGCATGCTCACAAAATCAAACTACCGCTGATGGTTTCGCACGGGAAGAATGATCCCCGCGTACCTTACACAGAGGCCGAGCAGATAGTGAAAAAGGTTCGTGCGAATGGCTTGCCTGTTTGGTACTTGCTGGCGGAAGACGAAGGGCACGGATTTGCCAAAAAGGCCAATGCGGACTATCAGTTCGCCGCGATGACAAGCTTTTATGGAAAATTTTTGGAAAAGCGACCGACGCCACAGTGAGCGGATTCTCTCCAATCTCACGCGAAGTTCGCTACATCGTTAATTTCGCTTAAACGACTGAAAGTGAGCGCAACGTGAAGCGCTTAAGTCGTAGACGGCAACTTGGCGCCGCTCGACGAAACGAGCACGAACGGCGGAGACCGTGCTTACTAAGTCGCCTCGACACGAGCATTTTCCGCATCGCTTAGCTGAATACCACCGTCTTGTTGCCGTTTAAAAGCACACGGTGCTCTGCATGCCATTTCACTGCTCGCGAAAGCGCCGTGCACTCCAAATCGCTGCCGGCAATCGTCAGTGCCTCAGCACTCATCGAGTGGTTTACACGCGCAACGTCCTGCTCGATGATCGGGCCTTCGTCTAGGTCGGTTGTGACGTAATGTGCCGTGGCGCCGATCAGTTTGACGCCACGTTCGTGCGCTTGATAGTAAGGACGCGCGCCCTTGAAGCTAGGCAAAAATGAGTGATGAATATTGATCGCACGGCCATTCAGGTACTCGCACAGGCTTGGCGATAACACTTGCATGTAGCGCGCAAGCACGACAAGATCAACCTGCTTCTCAGCGATGATTTCGCGCAGCTTGGCCTCTTGACCGAGTTTGGTTTCTGCGGTGACAGGCAAGTGAAAGAACGGAATGTTGTAGCTCGCGGCAAGTTGGTAGTAATCCATGTGATTGCTCACAATCGCAGGGATATCGATCGGTAGCTGCCCGCACTTGTGGCGGAACAGTAGGTCGTTCAAACAATGCCCTTGTTTCGACACCATGATGAGCGTGCGCACACGCGTTGCGGTGGCCACAAATGTAGCCGCCATCGCCATCTCTTTGGCCACGGTCTCGAAGCGTTCACTCAAAACGTTCGCCGACAGCGAGGTGTCGCTTACCTCGAACTGCACGCGCATGAAAAAGCGATTGGTACCCACGTCATCAAACTGCGCGGCCTCAAGAATGTTGGCACCTTGTTCGACCAAGAAGCCCGAAACTCGGTGAACGATGCCCGGACGATCGGGACAGGAGAGCGATAGAACAAATTGCGGTTTCATGGGGACGGTGGAAGTTACTGGTGCGGGCTTTGCCGCAAAGGTTGCTTTATAGGCGGGATTAAATCGTGCCAGGTCGGCGCAACAACTGCCAGCGAAAAAAGGCAGCAATCGATTTGCCGTCTGTGATCCGATTGTCGGCAATCATCGCCGAAATTTCATCTGGCGTCGCGGCAAACAATTCCAGAAATTCGTCTTGGTCGAGCTTTGCGTCACCTTGCACCAAACCATTGGCGTGAAAAAGATGAATCACTTCATCCGCGTACGCAATCAGGGGGTGCATGTGCCCGAGCGTATGCCACGAGCGCGCCCAATAGCCCGTTTCTTCTTTGAGCTCACGTTGAGCGCAGACAAGAGGGTTTTCATTGGGATCGAGTTTGCCCGCTGGAAATTCGATGATGACTTCGCCCACGGGGTAACGAAATTGACGCTCCAACAGTAGGCGACCATCTTCAAATTCCGCAACGATGCAGGCGGCACCTGGATGCTTGATGTATTCGCGCGTCGCTTGGCGCTCGTTCGGAAGCGTGACCGTGTCGCGTACAACGTGGAGCAAGCGGCCTTTGAAAATCTCTTCTTGCGACACGAAATGTTCGATCAAATGCGACGCGTCTCGCGTCGGCGCTTCCATGCTTAGATTGGCGTCGTCACGCTTCACAGCCAATCCTTCGCAATGAGAAAGTCCGTGTACAGCGCCGCCTCGGGCGTGCCGCCTTCGGGCTTGTAGTTGTAGCGCCAATGCACCTCCGGCGGCATGCTCATAAGAATCGCTTCCGTTCGCCCGTTTGACTGCAAACCAAAGTGTGTGCCGCGATCCCACACGAGATTAAATTCAACGTAGCGGCCACGACGATACAGTTGCCAATTACGTTCGCGCTCGCCGTACGGCGTGTCGCAGCGTGCTTTGAGAATCGGCGCGTAGCCCGGCACAAAGTGCTCACCGACCGAACGCGTCATCGCAAAGCTTTGCTCGAAACCGAGTGCGCTGAAATCGTCAAAGAACGTCCCGCCAATGCCGCGCGGTTCGTTGCGATGCTTCAAAAAGAAGTACTCATCGCATTGCATCTTGAAGCGAGGGTATAGATCGCTGCCAAAAGGTTCGCACGCCGCCTTGCTCTGCGTGTGCCAGTGCACGGCGTCTTCTTTGAAGCCGTAATACGGTGTCAAGTCCATCCCGCCGCCGAACCACCACACGGGTTCGCCGTCTTTCGGTCGTGCGATGAAAAATCGCACATTCATGTGTGTTGTCGGTGCGTACGGG
Source organism: Casimicrobium sp. (assembly GCA_036733505.1). GTDB lineage: Bacteria > Pseudomonadota > Gammaproteobacteria > Burkholderiales > Casimicrobiaceae > Casimicrobium. The sequence goes on along the minus strand of DAINAJ010000007.1, from coordinate 11,103 downwards.
TTGCGCGGATGAATCACCAGCGATACGCCCATCGCCTCCCAAGGCGCGCCCGCAAGCTGCGGTCGTTGCGCTGTGGCCGATGGTGGCATGCTCGTGCCCAACACGTGCGAGAAATTCACGCCACCGCGTTCGATGATACGACCGCCCTCAATCAAGCGCGATATGCCACCGCCGCCTTCGGGGCGTTGCCATTCATCACGAATGAACGGGCCGCCGTCAATCGCTTCGAGCGCGGAGACGATGGACAGTTGCAGGCCGACCAGAAACTCGTGAACGCGCGCAACATCGTCGCGCGACACGGGACTTGAACTCGCGTTACTCATCGTTCTTTCACCACACTAGCGTTGTTTTATCGCGCGCCAGCCGATGTCGCGGCGCAACTGCATCCCGTCAAACCGAATGCCGTCGGCGACTTCGTATGCGCGCTTCTGCGCGATCTTCACCGTGTCACCGAGCGCAGTGACACACAATACGCGACCACCGGCAACCACAACGTTGCCGTCGCTCACCGCAGTGCCCGCATGAAATACATGCGCATCGTCATGCTTCGTGCCGAGACCGTGAATGACGTCACCCTTGCGCGGATTGTCCGGGTAGCCGTGCGCCGCCATCACCACGCCCAGTGCCACGCGGCGATCCCATTCGGCGTCCACGGTGTCGAGCGTTCCGTTGATGCCATGTTCAACGAGATCGACCAGATCGCTCTTTAGGCGCATCATGATCGGTTGCGTTTCCGGGTCACCGAAACGGCAATTGAATTCGAGCGTTCTGGGATTTCCTTGCGCGTCGACCATCACTCCGGCGTACAAGAAGCCGGTGTATTGAATCCCGTCCTTTGCCATGCCGTTCACGGTCGGCAGGATGATCTCGCGCATGATGCGCGCATGCAGCGCTGGCGTCACAATCGGCGCAGGCGAATACGCGCCCATGCCGCCTGTATTCGGACCCGCGTCGCCGTCGAGCAGGCGCTTGTGATCTTGGCTTGAGGCCATCGTCAGCACATTGCGACCATCCACCATCACGATGAAACTAGCTTCCTCTCCGAACAGGCACTCCTCGATCACGACGCGTGCACCAGCCGCGCCGAACGCGTTGTCCGCGAGCATCATGTCGATGGTCGCGTGCGCCTCGTCGAGCGTCGCGGCAACAACGACGCCCTTGCCCGCCGCCAGACCATCGGCTTTGATAACAATCGGCGCGCCCTTCTGGTTCACGTACGCATGCGCTGCTGTCGCATCGGTAAATGTCTCGTATTCGGCCGTCGGAATGCCGTGACGTTTCATGAACGCCTTGGCGAAATCCTTCGACGATTCGAGCTGCGCAGCGGCTTTGGTCGGGCCAAAGATCTTCAAGCCCTCCGCGCGAAACGCATCGACCACGCCAGCGGCGAGTGGCGCTTCTGGCCCCACGACCGTCATGCCGACCTTTTCGTTCTTCGCCAGCGCGAGCCATTGCTCCACGCTGTTGGCCAATGCGTTTTCGCAGTTGTGCTCCGTGGCGCTGCCCGCGTTACCGGGAGCGACGATCACGTTCTGCACGCGCGGGCTTTGCGCAAGTTTCCAAGCGAGCGCGTGTTCGCGTCCGCCGGAGCCGATGACTAATACTTTCAACCTAAATCCTCTTAATGGCGGAAGTGACGAACGCCCGTCGTGACCATCGCCACGCCTCGCTCGTTGGCGGCATTTATGACCTCTTCGTCACGCATGCTGCCGCCGGGTTGAATCACGGCAATCGCACCAGCGTCCGCCAGCACATCAAGACCATCGCGGAACGGGAAGAAGGCGTCGCTTGCCGCCACCGACCCGACGAGCGTCAGGCCAGCGTGTTCGGCCTTGATCTTTGCGATGCGGGCCGAATCTAAACGGCTCATTTGGCCTGCGCCTATCCCTAGCGTTTGTCCGTCTTTGGCGAACACAATCGCGTTGGACTTCACGAAGTGCGCGACCTGCCACACAAACTGCATGTCTTTCAACTGCTGCGCGCTCGGCGCTTTGGTCGTCACGACTTTCAGTGCGTCGGGATTGAGTTTGTGTGTGTCTGGACTTTGCACCAGCAAGCCGCCGCCCACGCGCTTCATTTCCAATGCATTGGCACTCTCATAGAGCGACTTCAGCGGTACAGTAAGAACGCGCACATTCGTTTTCTTGGCGAGCAGTTCCAGCGCGTCTGCCGTGTACTCTGGCGCGATGAGCACTTCGAGGAATTGCTTGCTCACTGCTTCGGCGCAGGCCGCGTCGACGGTGCGATTGAATGCAATGATGCCGCCAAACGCGGAGGTCGGATCGGTCGCCAATGCGCGGTTGTACGCAACGAGAGGCGTGTCGCCAAGCGCGACTCCACAAGGATTCGCATGCTTCACGATCACGCAGCAAGTTTCCGCGAACGAGCGCACGCATTCCCATGCGGCATCGGCGTCGCCGACGTTGTTGTACGAGAGTTCTTTGCCTTGCAATTGCGTGTACTTCGAGAGTGTGCCAGCGGCCGGCGTTTCGTCGCGATAGAACGCAGCGCTTTGATGCGGGTTCTCGCCGTATCGCATGTCTTGCGCCTTAGTCCACTGCATCGTGAGCACATCCGGGTAGGCGCGTGGTTCGCCTTCGAGCTCGCGACAGGTTAAGTAGTTGCCAATCGCGGCGTCGTACGCGGCGGTGTGCGTGAAGGCTTTTTTCGCGAGCGCGAAACGCGTCTTCCGCGAGAGTGCGCCTGCATTGGCTTTCATCTCGTCAGCGAGACCAGCGTAATCACCACTGTCGACGACGATGGCTACGCCTTCCCAGTTTTTCGCCGCAGCGCGCACCATCGTCGGGCCGCCGATATCGATGTTTTCAATCGCGTCTTCGAGTGAACATCCGGGTTTCGCGACCGTTTCGCGGAATGGATAAAGATTGACGACGACCAAATCGATCAGCGGAATATTTGCCGCCGCAACCGCGCTCATGTGCTCGGGCAACAAGCGATTGGCGAGGATGCCGCCGTGCACTTTCGGGTGCAGCGTTTTCACGCGCCCGTCAAGCATTTCTGGGAAGCCGGTGTAATCGCCGACGTCGATCACTTTCAGTCCCGCATCGCGAATGAGCTTTGCAGTGCCACCCGTGGATAAGAGTTCAACGCCGTGCGCGGCGAGCGCTTTCGCGAAATCGAGAAGGCCGGTTTTGTCAGAAACTGAGAGGAGGGCGCGTGTGATTTTTCGCGCGTCGCTGGGTGTAGGGGTGTGACTCATACCGTGGGCTTAATTTTGTATTTGTCGAGTTTGGCGCGCAGCGTGTTGCGGTTGATGCCGAGCATGCCTGCGGCTTCTGATTGGTTGCCGCGCGTACGCACGAGCACGTCCGATATCAGCGTCTTTTCAACACTGCCGATGACCAATTCGTAGAGATTGTCGGCGGGCTCGCCGTCGAGCTTGGCGAGGTATTCGCTGAGCGAGTTCGTCACCGCATCAGCAATGGCAGCGTGGCCATTGAGTTTTGTGCGTTTCATTTTTTTTGTTTTCCGGTTTAGTTTTTTGTATCGTGTTTCAAATTCAGTGCAGCGGAACCAACTCCGGGAGCGGTTGATTCATCGTGTAAGCGGTCAATGGCAAGCGATCAAAGTCGTCTGCCAGTTGCGAAAAGTAGGTGCCCACGGCGGCCAGTTGCTCAGCGCTGCCAGAGAGCACGTTCAGAGCGTCGCGAAACGCCTCGCCGCCAGGCAAACCTTCGGTGTACCAGCCAATGTGTTTACGTGCGCTGCGCACACCGCTCCACTCCCCGTAGAGTGTGTAGTGATCTTCAAGATGCTCACGCATCAGCATCGCAACTTCATCAACGCGAGGCGCAGCGGGCAAGTCGCCGTGCGCGAAGAAATGCTCGGTATCGCGAAAAATCCACGGCCGCCCCTGTGCCGCGCGACCGATCATCACGCCGTCCGCGCCGGTGTAGGCCAGCACCGCAAGCGCTTTTTGCGGCGAATCAATGTCACCGTTCGCGATCACCGGAATCTTCACGGCCGACTTCACGGCTTTGATGCTGTCGTACTCGACGGTGCCGTCGTCAAAGCCGCAGGCACGCGTACGGCCGTGTAGCGTGAGCGCTTGAATGCCGGCGCTTTCGGCAATGTGCGCAATGCGAATCGCGTTGCGATTGTCAGGGCTCCAGCCGGTGCGAGTCTTCAGCGTCACTGGCACGTCGACGGCGCGCACGACGGCGTCGAGAATGCGGGCCACCAGCGCTTCATCGCGCAACAACGCGGAGCCCGCGTCTGCCTTGCATACTTTTTTCTTCGGGCAGCCCATGTTGATGTCAATGATCTGCGCGCCGCGCGAGACATTAAAGCGCGCCGCGTCGGCCATCATCTCTGGATCGTTCCCTGCGATTTGCACAGCGATCGGCGCTTCTTCGCCGTCGTGATTCATGCGGTGCATGGATTTGGGTGTCTGCCACAGCTCAGGGCGCGACGCCACCATCTCGCTCACCGCGTATCCGGCGCCGAATTGCCGACACAATTTGCGAAACGGGCGATCCGTGACCCCAGCCATCGGCGCGATCACGAGCCGATTTTTGAGGGAATAAGGGCCGATGCGCAACATGTGAGCAGAATTTTTCTGGAAGGGGAGAGGCGGGCTGGAGAGAAATTATAGCCGCATTTTTGCCTGAAAATTAGGCAAGAAAGATGCGCATTCGCGTCCGACGATTACGCCGAGCGCGGAACGGTCGGCTTAAGCGGGCTCGTTCGCTGGAGCTCGCAATTCCACGCCATTGAACACCATGCGCAGCCCGGCGCTCGCCGTCAGCACGCGAATCAACCACTGGTGAAGGCCGTCCGTGTCGGCTTCTGCACTTTGCAGTTGCGGATTGACCACGCCTGAAATTGTGTTGCCCGTTACTTCGGAGACGACGTTGGCCAGTGCCTCGCTCACGCGCAGCCCATTTTGGAACGACACGACGAGCGTCGCCGTTGGCTTGCGTGCAGTGACGGAAAGCTCGGCGCAAAGTTTGTTGGCCAATGAGATGCCGATCGCCTGCAACTGAATCGGTGCGTTCTGGCCAGAGGCAAACGGATAGGCCAGATGTGTGTAGACGAACTCGAGATACGGCGCACCGCCGACGGTTCTCTCGATCGCGTGACCGCGGCCGTCGTCGGCGACCGTGAACGACCGATCACGCGCATCGACGCGAATCGTCCTCACGTGTCCGGCCTGAAACTCTGCGACGGAGTAGAGCACGAGCGCCCGCACTATTTCGCCGGTGACGTCGAGCATTTCAGGGGCTTGTTCGCAATGCATAGAAAGAGCTGAAAAACTGGCGTCTGCCAGACAACAGCTTTTTATGGGAAACGACCTATTTTAGGCGCTTCGCGGCAAATTTTCGACGTTGTCGACTAAGAGTAAAATGGGCTTACAACGACCATATAGAAGCCGTTACAGCGAAAAAGCCATTACTCGGGAAATCTACACGCTGCGCGCTAGCCCAGCGCCAAATGCCTAACCAATTCGCGTCGTAGCGGCGGCAGCATTTGAACCGCCGTGAGACCGAGTCCGCGCGGCACGTCAAACAACCAGCCGCCGCGATCGAAGCCGTACGCGAGCATTCCAGTGAATCCAATCCGCGCTACGCGATCCGGGCCGCGTTTGCGCGCGAACTTCGCAAGCGTCGGCGCGATGGTTTCCGTGTTGCAATCACCCGCGTGGCTGAAGAGTTCTGCCAGATCTTGCGCGTCGCGCAGACCCAGGTTGAGACCTTGCGCAGCGGCCGGATGTAGTCCTTGTGCCGCATTGCCGAGCGCCACAATCGCGCCGCTCGCGCGGGGCTCGACAAAGCGCCACACGAGCGGGTAGCTCGTGGCTTTCGCAGTGATCGTGAGCGCGCCCATGTTGGGGCCGAACGCGGCATTGATTTCATCGCTCAGCGTCGCTTGATCAAGCTGCAGCAGGCGCTCAGCTTCGGCGCGTGGTCGCGCCCAGATTACGGTCCATTCTTTGTCAGCGCGCGGCACCAGCGCCAGCGCACCGCCCGCAGTGAACCGCTCGAACGCGACGCCGGGACGCGGTTTGGCGGGCGATACGCGCGTGATCACGGCCATTTGCCCGGAATCACGCTCGAGTCGCTTGAAATCGTTCACCAAGTCCGAGCCTGCACCGTCGGCGAGCACCACACAGTCCGCGCGCAATTGTTCGCCCGACTCAAGGTGCACGACGGCGTGTCGCGCAACGTGCTCCACGCGCAACGCTTTCGCGCCGTAGAGGATGTGAATAATTGCAGCGTGGATCGCGTTGTCGAGCGCGGTTTTGATTGACGGGTACGGCGTTGCCGCGCCAAGCTCGGTGGCTCCGACGTCATCCGCAGTCAAGCGCAACAAGCCAAACGCGCCGCGCTGACTCACTTCCACGTCGACGATGGGTGCACGTTCCGTCGGCGGCACCGTCACATTGAGGCGCGACAGAAATCGCCACGACGCTGCTGAGAGCGCGATGTTGCGATCGCTAAAGACTTGCTGCGCACGTGGCGCCGCTTCAAGTACGGTGATGTCGTCGGTGACGCCCCGCGCTTTCAGCGCGAGCGCTGCGGCAAGCCCGACCGGACCGCCACCCACTACGAGGAATTTCATGAGCGGCAGCGGGGGCGATTGAGAGACCGCACGCTGTACTTAGGTGCTGCAAGTAGCTTTTGCCACAGATTTACACAGATGAACACAGATTTATTGATTCGGATTTGCGCGGATTGATCCACGCGCGTATTCGGACAGTTCTCGTCGTGAAAATCTGTGGCAATCAACTGATTCATCGGTGAAATCTGTGTCAAAAAAATCGCACGCCAGCGTGTTCGCCATCAGCTGTGCGAAGGGCACCGTTCTGGATTCGCGCCTTCGGCGAGAATGACGGCAGAAAAAGTAAGCACTACCGCTGGCACGCCGCCTCAACCTCGGCCACGGTTTTCGGCGTGGTGATGGTTAGGTTTTCGTTGCCGTCTTCGGTGATGAGCACATCGTCTTCGATGCGAATGCCGATGTTCCAGAAGTGCTCGGGCACGCTCGCATCCGGGCGAATGTAGAGGCCGGGCTCGTTGGTGATGACCATGCCCGGCTTCAAGGTTTGCCACACGCCCTGTTTGCGGTAATCGCCCGCGTCGTGCACGTCCATGCCGATCCAATGCCCCGCGCGGTGCATGTAGAACTGCATGTAGGTCTTTTCTTCGAGCACTTGATCGAGGCTGCCTTTGAGCAAACCTAAATCGAGCATGCCTTGCGAGAGCACGCGCGTCGCAACGTCGTGATACTCGTTGAACGGCTTGCCGGGTTTGAGCGACTCCATGCACGCAAGTTGCGCGTCGAGCACCGCTTGGTAGACGTCGCGCTGCGGGGCAGTGAATTTGCCATTGACCGGAAAGGTGCGGGTGATGTCGCTCGCGTAGCCCGCGTATTCGCAGCCTGCGTCGATCAGCAACAAGTCGCCGTCTTGCATTTTGCGATTGCTGTCGTTGTAGTGCAAAACACACGCGTTCGGGCCGCTTGCCACAATGTGGTTGTATGCCGGCGCGCGCGATCCTTGGCGAATAAATTCGTGCGCGAGTTCGGCCTCAACGTGATATTCAAATTGCCCCGGCCGCGCGGTGCGCATCGCGCGCGCGTGCGCCTGCGACGAAATTTCAGCCGCACGACGCATCAAATTGATTTCATGCGCATCTTTGATCAGACGCATTTCGTCGAGCGTGGCGCGCACGTCGATGACGGAGGTTGGCGCAGAAACGCCCGTACGGGCTTGACCGCGTACCGCGTTGATCGCGGTGGCAATCTCGGCGTCCCACGCCGCGCCAGAGCCGACGGGCGTGTGAACCGCGCGCTTATCCGCCATCAGTTTTGGCAGTTCAACTTCGAGCGATTCAATCGGAAGTGCTTCGTCAAACCGGAAAATTTCACGCGCAGCGTCGGGGCCGTAGCGATACCCGTCCCAAATTTCGCGCTCTAGGTTTTTCTCGCGGCAAAAGAGAATTGCCTTCTTATTCGCGCCGCCGACGAGCACCAACACGCTTTCCGGCTCGGCAAAACCAGTCAGGTAATAAAAGTAGCTGTCGTGGCGATACAAGTAGCCGGTGTCGCGATTGCGAAGCACTTCGGGCGCGGTGGGGATGATGGCGATGTCGTCGCCGATAGCGGCGAAAAGGCGCTCACGTCTAGAGGCGTAGGGGGAAGCGTCAACCAGTGCATTCATGGTGATGACAAAATAGCGCGATGGAAGAAGCAAACGATTATAGGTTTGGCCCGGTCCTCACGCCGGAGCCTAGTGAACAAGACGCAGCGCCAGTTGAGGCTGAGGCAACGCCTGTGCAGGACGACATCGTCGCTGCCGCCGAGGCAAAGCCCTCGGTAAAGCCCGCGCTGCGCGACGAATTTCGCGCGAAACGCGAGGCGCTCTCCGAGAAAGAGCGCAACGCCGGCACCCGCCGCATCATCGAAAAGCTCCTGCTTCACCCGGACGTGCATCGCGCGAAAACGGTGCTGCTTTACGCGAGTTACGGCAGCGAAGTCGCGACCGATGATTTGTGCAAGGAGCTTCTAAAGCGCGGCAAAGCGGTCGCTTATCCGAAGATCACCTCTGTGGCAGGCTTGATGACGCTATGGCGCATTCGCAATCTCGACGCGCTGATTCCACACAAGCACGGAATTCGCGCGCCCGACGTGACGCGCTCCGCGCCGATCGAGCCGATTAACGTCGATTGCGTAATTTATCCCGGCGTGGCGTTCACCAAAGGCCTGTCGCGCCTTGGGCAGGGCGGCGGCTATTACGACCGCCTGTCGACGAAAATCGCCGACAACAGCGCTCGCATCGGCGTGTGTTTCGAGGCGCAGATTGCGGACGAATTGCCACAGGAAGAACACGACGCGAAGATGCATTGGGTTGTTACTGAAGCTACGGTTTATCCATTCGTGCCCGATCCGCCCGTGATCGTGCCGGTGGCGGTGCCCGCTGCGGTGGACGCCGAAGGCGAGGTCGCGCCGACGCCAGCTGCCGTCGCTCCCGATGAACCCCTCGCTGCCGCAGCAGAAGAACCCAAGGACACCCCATGACCGCCATTCGCATCGACGGCAACGTACTCGCCGCCAAAGTTCGTGACCGCATCGCTGCCGACGTAACGGCGCTCAAGGCGCGCGGCATCACGCCCGGCCTCGCCGTCGTGTTGGTCGGCGAAGACCCTGCGTCACAGGTCTACGTGAGGAACAAGGTCGCGGGCTGCGCCAAGGTCGGCATGCACAGCTTCATGCACAAAATGCCCGCGAGCACGACGGAGGCGGAGCTGCTCGCCGTGATCGACGCATTGAACAAAGATGCGAGCATTCACGGCATTCTCGTGCAGCTGCCACTACCAAAACACATTCCCGAAAAGAAAGTGCTCGAAGCCGTAGCCGCGCACAAAGACGTCGACGGGTTTCACGTCGAAAACGTCGGTGCGCTCATGATTGGCGAGCCGCGCTTTGTGAGCTGCACGCCTGCGGGGTGCATGGAAATGCTCAAAGACATTGGCCTCGAAGACTTGCGCGGCAAACACGCCGTGGTCGTTGGCCGCAGCAATATCGTCGGCAAACCGATGGCAATGCTTCTTCTACACGCAAACGCCACCGTCACGATATGCCACTCCGGCACAGCAGACCTCGCCGCGCAATGCCGCCAAGCCGACATTCTCGTCGCAGCGGTCGGCAAGCCTCGCTTCATCAAAGCAGACATGGTCAAACCCGGCGCGGTCGTCATCGATGTCGGCATCAATCGGCTGCCTGAGGCTGAAGGCGGCAAACTCGTCGGTGACGTCGATTTCGATTCCGTGAACGAAGTCGCAGGTTACCTAACGCCCGTCCCCGGCGGCGTCGGGCCGATGACGATCACGATGCTCTTGCAGAACACTTTGGTGGCGGCTGGGCGGGTGTAATTCGCTGCGCATCGGCGATGAAAATCAAATGCCTCTTTTGTGACGCCATGATTCTGCCGGAGACGGCGGAGCGGAACGGTGGCCTTTGCGCGCGATGCGCGACTGATGGCCGTCCCGTAGAGGCTGTGCCGCTATTCGTTCCCGATCGTGTGCGCCGCTTCGGGAAGAAGAACCCGGAGATCATGAATTTGCCGTTCTGGTTCTACATGATCGGATATGGCGGCTCAGCGTACGGCGCGTATGACCTCGTGTTTGGTTCACGGCCCGAGCGACGGGAGCATCCAATATGGTGTTTTCGGCGTTTTGGTCAGTCACGCACCGAAGTGCCTGCACGCGAGATAGTCGTCCTCATCGGTGGAGAGCATGAAGACTCGTACGACGATGATTTCTGCATCTACAACGACGTAGTCGTTATGGACGCCGATTCAGGCGGCAACACCATCTATGGATATCCGCGAATTGACTTCGCGCCAACGGACTTCCATAGCGCAACGTTGGTCGGCGACGAAATTTTTATCGTCGGAGGGCTTGGATACGGGGACGATAGAAAGGTGGACAGAACGCCCGTCTACCGGCTCGACCTCTCCACCATGCGAATCGATTACGTTCCAACCTACGGCGACAAACCTGGATGGATTTGGAAGCACAACGCGTCATATGATGGAGACACGCACGCTCTTGTTGTGTCCGAAGGTGAGCAGTTGCTCAGTGCAAATCCATTTGCGAAACAGCAGTTGCAAGGCGTTTGGGAATTGGACCTTGCAACGAATTCTTGGTCGAAACGCGACTAATCCGTACCTAATCCTTCGGTGGCGCCAACGCCTTCCAAGGCTCCGCTGCGAGGCGCCGCAACACATCTCGACGCAGCAGACGGCGCATGCGTGGCGTGAGGCCGTGCGAGCGCAATGCCATTGAAAACGCGAGCGCGAAGCTCACGGCGAGGTTGAGCACGCCCATTGAGGCGATACCCGCAGCGGCCCACCAGAATGCGCCGGTTTTCAATGTGTCGATGCCCAACACTCCAATCGCCGCCGCGACGGAGCCGGTGCTAAGCGTGACGTGGCGCACTTCTATGGGCACGCCAACGAACGCGAGCAGCGTGGGGATCATGCCGAGCATCAGCCCGAGAGATACGTTCGCGGCAACGCCCGCAATGTTTGCCTTTGCAAAATCAGCGATGCGTTGCGCCCGCGCCGCGCCGAACGCCCAT
>DAINAJ010000006.1:31263-46169 GCA_036733505.1 Casimicrobium sp. | reverse complement strand
CCGCGTGCCGCGCCAGCGCCGCCTCGATTTGCAGCGTGTTTTCCGGCTTGAACACTGAACACGTGATGAAGAGCATCCGCCCGCCGGGTTTCAGCGTTGGCCACAGGCCATCGATCAGCCGTTTTTGTTGTGCTGCGAGCTGGTTCACGTCGTTGTCGCGCTTTAACCACTTGCCGTCCGGGTGCCGCCGCACCACGCCCGAGCCGGTGCATGGCGCGTCCAGCAAAATCCGATCAAACGGCACGCCATCCCACCACGTTTTCGGCGCCGCCGCGTCAGCCGCACGCACCTCGGCCGACAACCCGAGCCGCGAAAAATTTTCGCTCACGCGCTTCGCGCGTTCGCCATCCACATCCATCGCCAAGAGCGTGCAATCGGCAAGCTCCAAAACGTGCGCCGCCTTGCCACCGGGCGCTGCGCACGCATCCAGCACGCGCATCCCGTCCTTCGCGCCCAAAAGCGGCCCCGCCAACTGCGCGCCCGCATCCTGCACCGAAAACTGCCCCTCGCGAAACCCCGGCAGGCGCTCCACTGCGCGCGGTCGCTTGAGCACAATCATGCTCTCTGACAACGCCTCGGCCTCAATCTTCTTCGCCTCGAATGCCGCGAGGATCGTGTCCGTCGTAGCACGTCGGCGGTTCACGCGAAGCGTCAGCGGCCCGTGGCCATTGCCACCGCGCAAGATCGCCTCCCACCATTCGGGCTGCTCCTTGCGCACGCGCTCGACCCACCACGTCGGGTGGTTCCACTGTCCTTCGTCGGTCGTGATCGCCTTCGCCAGCGCCGCCTCCGGCGCGCGCAGATAGTTGCGCAGCACCGCATTGGCAAAGCCCTTCGCCCCGCGGTTCACCGTCTCCACCGCCGCCACCGCCTGCGACACGATCACATGCGGCTCGGTCTTCCCGTGCGAGAGCTGATACACCGCAATCCACAAAATCGCCTCGATCAACGGCTCCGGCTTGCTGTGCACAAACTGGCGCACGATCCCGCGCAGCTCGCCCAAAAAGCGCAACGTGCCGTAGGTCAAATCCGTCAACGCCGCGCGCGTCGCGCCATCAAACGCCGAGGTATCCACCCGAGCAATCGCCGAGTCCGCATTGGTGCCCGCAAGCACCGCCAACACCGCCTCACCCGCGCGCCGCTGCACCAACGAAAGCGCCGGCCCCGTAGGCGCAGCACCCGCCGCCGCACCAGCACGCGGCGCCGCAGGCAAGCGAGCCGGACGAGCCGCGTCGTTTTGCGGTGGTTTATTCATGCCAATAACCGTTCGTGGTGAGCTTGTCGAACCATGAACCCGAACCCAAGAACGAATCCACCCCGACCCACACGCCCCCCGCCGACTCACGCAGAATCGCCAAACACAAGGGCATCACAGCAGCAGACGAGGTTTTCATCGCGCGAAGGTTTTGTGCGCACAAGGCGCAAAGCGGGGATGCCCACAGTGTAGCCGACGCTAACAGCTTTTGTGCTCGAGCGGCTAATCCACAAGCATTTGAGTTGCTTTCAGCTTTAAGTCGACATTAAGCGAAATAGTGATGAAACGACCACCAATCGGTCGTTAGTGCCGGAAAGATGCTGGGCGATCACAGTCCCGAATGCGCATCCGTCACCCGCCCGCTCAAGTCGCGCAACCGCGGTTAAGGCCGCGCGCCGGCGCGGAACGGATTGAACGCCGTTTGGATTGCCGAAATGCGCTGCGCAAAGCGCGGCATGCAGTGCGTGGCAGTTTCAAGGTGACGAAAAATCGTCGACTCTCGCCAAAACGCGCTGTTGTCGCGTTGCGCGTTGTTCGTAGGTCGGCTAGCCCCGACAGTGCCCGAATTATCCGCGCGCAACGCCCGGCGCCGCTCGCAAACACCTTCGCCACCGTGATCGCAAGCTACTTCAACGCGTTCACGAAGCGGAACGCAGAGGCCACTACTGCTAAAGTACTTCCATCAAGTACCTCGGACAAAATATGAACATCGTTGACGCAATTGACAAAAAAATTGGCGAGGTTCGTACTGAGAGTCTCGACATGTCAGTGGGCGAAATAATCGCGCTTCATCAACAAAACGAGTTGATAATTCAGCCTGATTTTCAACGGCTATTTCGCTGGAGCCCTCAGCAACAATCACGGCTAGTTGAGTCCTTACTTCTAGAGCTTCCGATACCGTCGATTTTTCTCATCGAGAAGGAGACCGGAGTCCTGGAACTCATCGACGGTCTGCAACGAATTAGTTCGCTGCTCCATTTCATAGATGCAAACAGTCTCAAAACGCCACCGGTAGAAGACGAACAGCGGGAAGGAAATGATGCCTCTTTCAATCGCGAATCGAGTCAATTGGATGAGGACGCCATCGAAGTAGAGTCTGATAAGCCTAGCCCGCTAAGACTAGAGGGTTGCGATCTGGTTAAGGAGCTCAATGGCCTGATTTTTGAGGAACTGCCGTTAACGCTGCGGCTGCGACTAAAGCGAACCCCCATTCGGACAGTGATCATTAAACGGCAGAGCAGTCAGTTTTTACGATACGAAATGTTTAAACGCTTGAACACCGGTGGCTCGAAGCTATCGGATCAAGATATTCGTAACGTTAATGCTCGCATGCTGGGCGACAGTGGCGCGGCGTTCTACAAACGCCTCGCGGAGTGTGCGCGATACCCTGCATTCGTGACTACTATCGAGCTACTTTCTTCGACCTCGCGAGACACACGGGCCGACGAGGAACTGGTTCTCCGCTTCTTTGCAAGTGCCTTCTACCGTGAGGAGTTCCGCGGCAACGTTGGTGACTGGCTCGACGCATATATGGAAGCAGTGCTGATTAAGCACTATCCATTTGGTGACGCAGAAGTGGCGCAATTCAAGGCCGTGTTTGATGCGTTGGCTGACAAATTCGGACCCTATGCCTTCGTCAAGTACCGTAACGGCGAACCGGTGGGTGGCGTCGCACCGGCTTACTTTGAGGCCGTTACTAATGGTGCGCTTGCGGATTTGACCAGACTTCAAACGTTGAACTCGCAACGGGCAAAAAGTGCGTTGGCTAGTGCGGTTGAGTCCGCAGAATTCAGAAAAGTCACAGGTCCAGGGGCAAACTCATTGCCGAAACTCGTGCGACGAATCCAGATTGTTGCGAGAGCTTTTGCCGCCGCATGAGTAATCTCGCCGATTTCTATGTGAAGCAAATTGAGAGCGATCTCAGTTGGCGCGAACAGGAAATGGCAATCTTACGGAAGCAGCTCCACCAAACTGCGGTCGGTAGCCAACAGGAGACTGCGTTCCTTAGAACCAATCTTGCAATGGTGTACGCGCATTACGAAGGCTTTTGCAAGTACGCCCTTGGCGTTTATGTGGATGCGTTGGAGAGGTTGGCGCTCAAGCGAACCGACTTGAAATGGTCTATAGCGTCCCATTCGCTCGGTGCCCTCTACGCTGAGTTAAGAAACATTAGTGATGAAGATAAGTACTTTACGACGCTACTTACAGACTTGGACAGGCATCTGAACGACCCAGCCACGTACAAGAGGCCCGACAATATTGCAAACCTGTGGCCAGACTTGTTAATGAGTTGGCAGAAACGGTTCGGTCTTGATTCAACAAATGTTCTTAACGAGAAAGTGCGCTTAGAAAGTCTGGTCAACAACAGGAACCAAATAGCGCACGGGAAAAAACTGGTTGTAGCAAATCGGGCCGAGTTAGATAGCCACGCGTACGCGGCGACTCTGGCCATGCATGAAGTCGCCGTAGGGATTGCGGATGCCCTGGAAAATAGGCTTTACGCCCGCAGTAGCAAGGTAATGACAATCGTGGCTCACGCCGTCGCCTGACATAAAAATTGCGTTCAGCAAAACGATAGGTGCGAACTCGTGACGTCAACCGCAGATCGCGTGCGAACAACACACGCGGTGATTAACCGAAAATCAACAAAATGACGGTGCAAATGACCGAAGCGACCTGTTGTCTACTCCGCGCTATCCTCGCTCTGGCCGTTGTCTGTCTGACAACGACATCCCAGGCAATGACCTTCACGCTCTCGCCACCCGTGCTCTATCTCGGTGGGCCGGTAGCGGGCTCCGATTGGGATGCGTTGGAGGAAGCGATGACGCGCTTCGGCGCGGAGATCAAGATCGTGGCGTTGCACGATTCGGGCGGTGGCGATTCGTTGGCGGGGCGGCGTATCGGGAACGATATTCGCAAGCGCAATTTGCAGACGGTGGTGCACGGGCGCTGCTCGTCGGCGTGCGCGAATATGTTTCTCGGCGGCAAGGAGCGGCTGTGACCATTTAGCTGTCGAAACTTGTCATGATTCCGTTCATGGTTCGACAGGCTCACCACGAACGGAATCCGGGCGTTATCGACTACCACGGCAGTTACAGCAAGCGCACGCAGCAGGTGAACCGCGAGAAGTCGGGCGATTACTTCCTCGACATTACCGACGGCAAGATGGACGCAGAATTCGTCGAGCGCTTCATTCGCCTCGAAAACCAAAAGGGCCTGTTGCGCTTCTTCCACCCGGCGCAACGCGGCAAGCCCGACGATCCGCTGGCGCTGCTCTGCCTCGGCGACGAAGAGCGCGACAAGCTTCTCGACCAATGCGAACGCATCCCCGATGTTGACGCACTATCAAAAGGCGTGGTCACCACATGGGGCGTGTACGAACTTGCCCCACCGCCCGAAGTGATCCGCTAGAGAGAAACGCGAACCAGCTGGGAAAACCGCGAGCAGTTTTTTAGCGCCGAGGTTGCGCGAGGGCGAGTAGTGCGGATGCCGCGCAAAATTGCGGACAATGAGCGTATGATTTCGCCTATGACAACGCTGCAAAACAATCTTTTGGATCGCATCACCTTCAATCCGCTGCAATGCGGTGGACGGCCATGCATTCGTGGCATGCGCATTCGTGTGAGCGATGTGCTCGAGCTACTGGCAGCCGGTGTATCGCAGGCGCAAATCCTCGAAGATTTTCCGGACCTTGAAGTAGACGATATTCGCGCGAGCTTGCAGTTCGCTGCGCAGCGCAGCCACATTGTTCGGCTCGCCGCGTAATTCGCCTTCGACGTGGCAACACTTTGGCTTGACGCGCAGTTAGTAGGGTGCTCATCAAAATGCGCACCACGCTTGCGTAAGCGCAACCATTGATTCGACGAACCACCGGTGTGCGCTCTGGCGCACACCCTACGGATCGCGAGAAAAGAATGACGTCACCAGCGCGACATCAGCTCCGTGCGGTTGATGAGGCCGCCGGCGTCGAAGGGTAGGCCGACGCCGATGCCTGCGGTGATGACGGGGCCGCAGTTGTCCCATGTGGTCAGATGCAGCGGCATGTTTCCTGAGACGCTGAACGACATCACGAGGATCTCGCCGCCGTCTATGAACAGCGACGCGCCCCAGCCAAGGATGTCGTCGATGCTAAGTGGATACCAACCGACATCGAGGTGATCCGATAGGCCAACGGCGATGCCGCCGCCGCCGCCGATAGTGATCACGAGCGCGGTCTGCACGGGCGTTTTGCTGACGTCAAACAAAAAGCCAAGGCCATATCCGCCTGCTACTACGTACGCGGCGCTGACGCCGATTCCGATATAGAACGTCGAGCCTGTTTTGACGCCATTGTCGGTGGCGAGCGCGGCGTGCGCTTGGCTGGCCGTGCTGATGAATCTTTGAACAGAAGTGTTGTGAATGATTTGTGCGGCCGTGCTTTTCGCTAGCGAATCAGGCTCGTAGCCGAAGAACATTTGCCACGGGCCGATTTTGGTTTCGTTGAGGTCACGCAGTGTGGCAGAGAGCTGCGTCGCAGCCGTCGTGATCGCAGGGACGATCGCGCTGAGTTGCTGAATCGTCGAGTCTTGATTTCTGGGGGCGACCAGACGCGTGGCGAGAGGGACGGGGCTGTCGGTGGCGGCGGTTACGCTGACTTGCGTAAGCTCAACGCGTGCGGACGATTGCGCGCCGAGAAGCTCAACAAAAAACGTGGCGGTCACCGCGTTACCTGCGTCTTCTACGTTGCGTTTGTTCTCTCCGTCGCCGGGATATTCGTTGAGCGAAAAGGCCATCTCGCCGTTCTCCCAGAGCACCACCCGGTCTGCGGTTAGCAACATGACGACATCAACCCAGCCACTACTCGTGTTGATTTGCGACGATGCCAAAACAGCGCCGTTGCGTGCGTAACCCCAGTTTGATACCCGCCCTAAATCCGTCACGTTGAGGTAGATGCCAGCGCCCAGACCAATGTACATCGCATCGGCGTTTAGGACCTCCGGCACGCGGATGCGAAACGTGATGGTGACCATGTTGGCGAGGTCAAATGCCGTACTGATCCAGATGGTCTGTGTTTGGTTGGTCGCTGCGTTGCTGTTTACCGCGTTGATCTGCAGTACGCCATTGACTTGGTTGAAAGTCCAACCCGGTGGCGTCGCGCCGGCTGTCCACACAGCGTCAAGCGTGGGTCCGTTGCTAAACGGAAACTGACGAGGGCTGCCCAGCCCCACCATCACGTTCGGGTCCGGCGTGCTGCGTTTGGCGATTCGGCCGTAGTTGGTAAGTTCGGGGTCGAGTCCGTAAAGTGCGTCGCTCATGGCATGCTCCGTGGCGGGTCGTTACCTCAAGACGCGGTCCGTACAAATCAGCAGAAGCGGGTCGACCACAAAACGAATTCGCACGCGCGACGGCGAGCGGAGATCCAGATTGTTGAAACACCTGTGCTGCGGGCGGGCGAAGACAACGCTGGGCGACGGTTGACGTGGGTGCCAATCGAAGTTGGCGGGGAAGGCAGATTCGGTACATGGAATCTCGGATTTATCTTATCCCATTGGTCGGCGCGGAGATAAAAATCGTGGCGTTGCACGATTCGGGCGGCGCGCTGCCTACGGCGGCGTCAAGCCGAGCAAATATTGTTGGATCGCGGTTGAGGTGGAGCGCGTTGCGCCGCCGCCCACGGCTCCGCTGATCAGCGCGGCGCCGCGCAGCCCGAGTAGGTAGCGGATGGCAAGCAGGCCGTCGGTGGTTGCGCTATACGAGCCGTTGCCGTCAATGTCGAGACCTTGTCCGCTGGCGGTCGCGACATCAAACAAATTGGTGATGGAGCCGATGGCCGCGTTGCCAGTACCTCCAAATAGCGCGACGATGTTGCCCGCAGTGAGCGTGGAGGGTTGTCCGCCGGGAATGACGCAATTGGCAGCGCTGGTGCTGGTAGACGTTGTGCAGGAGACGCCGGGCTGACTGATAATGAGTTGCACGGAGCCGAAGCCGTTAGCTGCGTTGCTTTTCTGCGGAAGATCAACGATGAACGGCGAGCTGAAAAGCACGCCAGCGAAGCCAACTGCTTCGATCGCCACGTTGTAGGAGAACGTGAAATTCGAAGTCTGATTCGCGTTGGCAAAAAAGGAAGGTCCTGGCGTAGGACCGTTCGATAGTTTGGTGAACGTTAGTCGGCCCGTTGTTCCGCCGCCCGTCGAGACGTCAATCGCGATGTCGCCCGCTGCGTAGGTGTTGGCGTTAAGGCCGCTGCTAACGCTGCTGACGAGCGCGAAATTGCTGAAGGTGTACTTGACAACGCCGCCGACTGTGACCGAGCAGGCCAAAGGCACCGCGATGTTGCCGCACGAAACGGCGTGGCTAGCGGGCGAGAAAAGAAGCGCCAGCATGGCGAGGGCAAGCGCAAGGCGAGCCTTGCCCTGGAGTAAGGTGGAAACGTAGGACATGGGGCAAATCCTTTGCGCTACGCGCCGAGGGGTTGGGTGCCAATACAGTTCGCTTAAAGGCTAAGCGACGACTTGGCGTCGCTCGGTGCTGCCGGTTAGCGCGGGCAAGTCCGCGCCTGCAAAGCGCTTAATTGAACGATATTGGTTTACCTAGTGGTAAACGTCAAAACACAGAAAACTACGCCAAAGCGACCGCCACCGCTCAAGGCAGGGTCATTCCGCACTGAGTGATGAGATGTGTGCGTAGGGCGCTCCACGTCGTTCTTGTGGCGGTGGGGCCGAAGGTGATGCCGTTGGTTACCGCCGTGCCGGTCATGCCGAGCGCGATGCGCGCGTGAATGAGTGCGTCGGTGGTGGCGAGTACGCTGCCGTCGCCGTCGACGTCGAGCGTGCAGTTGCGATAGCCGAACGGCCCGCCGTGGTAGCGCGCGAGGCAGTGGCCACCGTTCGGAGAAATGCATCGACCCGCGAAGAGCAATTTGCCGTCGGTTTGCATCGCGCCCGCCCACGCGATGTCTTCGACGGTGGAGTGTGCGGTGATGGTTTTTCCGCCCGTTCCGAAGGTGGTGTCGATCGAGCCGTCGGGGTTGTGGCGCGCGATGCACATGTTGAAGAAACCGTTGCCGTCGTTACATCCGCCGCCCGACACGATGCGACCGTCGGGCATGACTTGCAGCGAGCGCATGTGATCGAGGTTGTTAGTGGGGCTAAGGGCTAGGATCGCCTTGCCTGCGTTGCCGAACGTGGTGTCGAGCGCGCCAGCGGTCGTGAGCCGCCCGAGGCAAAAGTCGGGGCCGCCGGAGTTCGTCATGCACTGCCCGCCCATGACGATTTTGCCGTCGGGTTGCAGCGCTAACGCGAACAAAAATTCGCCGCTTGTGTCTCCGAAATTCGGAAAGGGGATATAGATGCCGCTGCTTCCGAAAGACGAATCGAGGCTGCCGGCGCTGGTGTAGCGCACAAGGCAGAAGGGAAAGGTGCCGAGAGAGGGGTGCGTGCATTGGCCGCCGACCACGACGGCGCCGTCGAGTTGCAGCACCATGGCATTTGCATTGCCCGACGCGGAGCCTACGACCGTCGCCACGACGCCCACGGAAGCGAAGCTCGTGTCGAGCGCGCCCGCCGCCGTGAACCGTCCGGCGCAGAAGCGTGTTGTCGTGGTGCCGCAGGTTCCGGAGACGACGATCTTGCCGTCGCCCTGTTGCGCCATCGCCGAGGCAACGGCGTTGGTGATGCCGCCCACGGCCGGTGCAATGGCGGTGCCGCTGACGCCAAAGCTCGTGTCAAGCGCACCGTTCGCGAGATAGCGCGCGGCGCAAAACACGGCCGCGTTGGTCGCGCCGCAGGAGCCCGCGACGACGATTTTGCCGTCGGATTGCAGCTTGACGCCTACTGCCGTCGCGTTTGTGGAGCCTATTGTCGTGAACTGTTTGCCGCCGGTGCCGAAGCTCGTGTCGAGCGAGCCGTCGGGTGCGAAGCGTGCAAGACAAAACTGCTTTAGCGTCACTGAGACGCACGTGCCCACCGCGACAATCTTGCCGTCTGGCTGAACTGAGAGGCCGCGCCAACCTTCAAGGTCGACACCCACGGAAATGATTGTGCTGCCAGTGCCCGTTCCGAATGTGGTGTCGAGTGTGCCCGGCGCTTGCGCGCGAACCGGGGAAGCCGCAAATAAAAGTAGCGCGAACACCGCGCCCAGCGCAACGCGCCACCAGTGCGGGAGCGCCAGCTTCTGAACCGAATGAATCATTGAACCCTCGTCGCTTTGATGTCGATGTGTGTGGCGAAACCCCACAGCGATTGTGGTCCGGATAAATCTTATGGGCAAGGACGGCGGCACGCGCGTGGCGCGGACGGGCCGGAGCCGTTGGATTGCAGCAACATTCACGCGCATCGCCATCTATCGGTCGCTCACGTTCGATGTAGCGAATAACAGCTTTTGCGCGCTAACGACAGCCAGGCGGTCGCTAGCGGCGATTACTGGCGTAAGTCAACAAACGCAATAAATTGGCTCAAAGCGCCGCTCAGCAGTCGCTGGCGCGCGAAAGCTGTTGTAGTGTCGTCGTAGTGGTTTTGGACTGCGCGGGCGTGGCGCGATCAGTGTCCGTCGCTCACTTCTGCAGAAAATGCTCGCGCACTTTCGCGGCAATTTGCGGTTCGGTGAGTTTGTCGACGGTTTCCACGCCGACGATGCTTTCGCCAAAACCTTTGCTGATCAAACGCTTCTTGAGCTCGCCCTTGGCTTCGCCGGGGCCGATGATGAAGATGGCCGGCGCGTCGTGAAGCTGCGAAATCACGTCGTCGTAGTACGTCTGCAAATGGCCCGCGTATTGACGGTCGCGATGGTCTTCCGCCGTGCCCTGCTCCGAAGAATGTCCGCCGAAACGCACGTGTTTTTCAACATCAGACACCATGTGTTTCGTGAGCGCTTCGCCGTGAGCATCGGCGCTCAGAAAAACGATGAATGCTTCTTTGTGGTCAATCCACAGTCCGGTGTTTCGTTTCATGTTGCGCTCTCTATTTGTTGCGAACGAGTGTTCGCAGGTTACGCGCGAGAGCATGCGCGTAACGGCCACGCTTATCCGTGCGATAGCGTACGTTGGCGAACTTCCTCTGCCGTCACATCACGGCGCAAGCGTCGCGAGATGGTTCGCAATATCCGTTGCTGTCGTTCTCGTTGCGGGCGGTGACGTGGCGATCGCGTCGTTGATCAGCGCCGCGCCGCGAAAGCCAAGCAAGTGGCGCAGGATGAGCAGGCCGTCGGTGGCGGCGTCTTTCACGCCGTTGCCGTCGATATCAAGCCGCAAACCCATCGCGTCGAGATATTGCTTGATGTCGTTGCCGTCCGTGCGAATGGCGCCACTCGCGAGGGTGGAACTGAGCGCTACGCCAGTTTCGCCACGCAAGTAGCGCAATATCGTGAGCCCATCCGTGAGTGCGTGATAGCGCGTGGTCGCGCCGCTGCCGTCGACGTTGAGTGTCGCCAGCGCCTTGGGCAGAAAGTATGCGACGGCCGGGTCCTGCGCCGCGAAGCGCGTTGCTGTTCCCGCCGTTCCGTAGTTGCTGGCCGCGAAGTCCACGTTCACGCGGGCGAACTCAACGCGTCTGGC
The DNA here is from genome assembly GCA_036733505.1 of Casimicrobium sp. Lineage (GTDB taxonomy): Bacteria > Pseudomonadota > Gammaproteobacteria > Burkholderiales > Casimicrobiaceae > Casimicrobium. The sequence goes on along the minus strand of DAINAJ010000006.1, from coordinate 35,385 downwards.
GGCAGTGGAGGCAGTGGCGGCGTTGCTGGCGAGGACGTGCGCGAACAATTGCGCGTTGCCTTGCTCGCTGACGTTGTAACGCTCGGCACTCGCGACGAGCGCAGCAACGTTGGTGAGCGCCGGGGTCACGGGGCTGACGCCATCGCCCGGCACGAATGTCGTCGTGTCTGGCGCGGGCACTCCCGCGACAACCCCCATCGGGTGAACGTAGCCATCATTGAACTCAAACGACTTGAAGTCACCCGTGACGACGATGTTCTCGTTCGCGTTGGCGGCTTGGCGAGACTGAATCAACGTCGCGAGCTGCGTGGCCTGCGCTTGGCGGAACGCTCTGACGCGATCGCCCTCCGTTGCCCAGCCGTTACTACCGGCTATAGGGTCGTCTTGCCCGGAGGTGGTGCGCAGTTGCGCGTTGAAAACCGTCACCGGCCAGTTTTGTGTTGCCGAGAAGTGAATGACTGCGCGCAAGCGCAACGGCGGAAAAGCGAAAAGCAGCGACGTCGAGGTATCCGCATTCGTGAGCAAGGTGTCTTTGAGAAACTGCGTAACTTCCAGCACTTCCACGCGGGGAAGACTCGCACCCACCGTTCGCGTGCTGACAAGAAACCCGATGTTGAGCCCAGACGTATCATTGCCTTGCACCAGATAGGGCACGTACTGCGGAGCGGGCGCTACGGTGCTGTTAATCCGATCGGCCAGCAAACCGAGTACGCGAAGGTTTTCTACGTCTTGTACCGCGATGATGTCCGGCGTGCGTGCAAAGTCGCCGATGGCCGCCGCCGCCTTGGTGAGTCGCTTGTCGAGCGCGGCCGCTGTGAGTGTTGGTCCGCCGTTACTGTCGTTGATTTCGTCGTAAAACCGACTCAGCGACAAGCTCGCGATCGTCGCTTCCTCGGTGGCGCGTGGCGTCACAGCCCGCAGCGTCGCCCCGCCCGAAATACTGCCGCTACCCACATCGGGAAGCAGCGCATAACGACGCGGGATGTAGTCGAGCACCCCCACTAGGTTCGTGACGGTCGACCCCGTCGTCACGTCCGCTGACGTCGCGCCGACCTGGCCACGACTGCGAACTTGGATGACTTCCGGATTGCCATCAAATTGCGGCGGAGTCACACCGAACGGCGGCGCGATTGCGTCGAGCACATGCCGGCCCGGTTCGCGCAGCGGACGCATCGTTCCGGTAATCACGCCGTAGTAGATACCCGTAGACGTAGCCGCCGCGGATGATTCAGCGATATTGGCTTCGGACGGCGAGACGACGGTGAGCGACGGAATACTCACGCGCATACCTTCGAACCGCTCTAGTTGTGCAATTCCGCCGGCAGCATTTAGCTGCGCGGTGGTAAGCACGATGGGTGCGGGCAAAGGGTTGCCGGTCGATAGCAACGTGACGATCGGCGACGAAATTTGCGTGACCGACAACGCGGAAGGATCACCGATCGGTGTGAACTCCAGCACCGTGCCGGTCACTTGAACCAGATTACCAACAGCCGCGGCTGCGGGCGCGGCCGACGAGGTGAAAACGAAAATCCCCTCCGACGTTGCCGGGTCGGCGTCGACCGACGCGTCCGGTTCTTGAATGAAGAAGCCGTTGGACCTCACGGCGGTGACCACGCCGCGCACGATCACTGATTGCCCGACCACCGGCGAGGTCAAGCCACTGCCCTGAACATCACGAATGGGCGTGACCTGCGCGGAGGCGCTAAACGCGCCGACTGCTGCTGCAAGACACAATAGCCCGCCAAGCAACACGCCTGAAAACTGAACGTTTCGCTTGGACTCGCGCACCTTGCACCTCGCATTCATTGTTATCGTCAGCACCGGCGACGCGTTTGATTATCCGGGATTGTGTGCGCGATGCGCGGCATGTTGCAAGCGCTAACCGCGGGAACTAAGCCAACACTACGCCAGCAAGTCCATATCAACGCGAATGTAGTCGCCGCGGTAGGTGAGCTCAGCGAGATAAATCACCGTGCCGTCTGGTGCGCAGATCACGCGCCTGACTTCCGCTACGGGCGCCGACACCGAAATGTTGAGCGCGTTTGCGGCGTCTTCGCCCGCGGTAGAAATGGTGAGAATCTGCCGCGCTGATCCAATCTTCACGGCCTTGAGATCCATCAGCACCGGAATCACGGTTTCGCTGCGGAATCGTTTTGGCGCGAGCTTGAACACGCGCTCGTCGATGTACGCGGAGATGACCGACGTGAATTCCCGTTCGCTGGCATGAATGCGGCGCAAGAATCGATATTTCGGCGCTAGCGTTCCGTCTTCGGCGTCGAGCTGCGGCATGGCGAACCCTTCGTCCAGCGGAATCAAGCGCGGCGCTTGCTTGCGGTAGAGCTCTGCGAGCTTGCTCAACGACGTTTCCACGCGCATTCGCGGATGGGTTTCCGGCTTGCCTCGCACGAACGTGCCCTGTCCTTGCTTGGGTGCGAGGAGTCCTTCGCTTTTCAGTAGCTGCACGGCTTGGCGAACGGTGATCAGCCCAACTCCGAACTCCTGCGCCAACGAGGGCAGCGTCGGTATCTGCGCGTCAATAGGCCACACGCCCTTAACGATTCGCACGCGCATCGCATCGGCGACCTGCGCGTAGAGCGGGCTGGTGCTGTGTTCGAAGTATTTAGCCATGTCCCCACTATTTTGCCGAACGGCGGGTAAGGGAAGCCAGAATTGACATATCTGTCTAAACATAGAATGATAGGCACAATGCGCCGCGTCACGCGGTGCGCTGCTCAGTGAATCGCCTCTCGAATTGGATGCACACATGACCCAACGCCCAAACATCTTGTTTATCCAGGCCGATCAATTGGCCGCGAGCGTGCTGGCCGCTTACGGCCACAAGCTCGTCAAGACGCCCAACCTCGATCGCATCGCCGCACAAGGCGCGGTGTTTGAGAACGCGTACACACCGAACCCAATTTGCGCATCGTCGCGCTTCGCGATGATGTCAGGGCAATATTCATCACGCATTGGCGCGTTCGACAACGCGTCGGAGTTTCCGGCGGCTGTCCCGACTTTCGCGCATTACCTACGCTCGCTCGGTTACGCGACGTGCTTGTCGGGCAAGATGCACTTCGTCGGGCCGGATCAATTGCACGGTTTCGAAGAGCGCGTCACGACCGACATTTACCCGTCGGATTTTGGTTGGACCGCGGACTGGGAAAAGAAGGTTGAGCCGTATGCGCCGAGCCAGATGAGCATGCGTGGCATCGTCGAGTCGGGGCTTTGCGTACGCTCGTTGCAAATGGATTACGACGACGACGTGGCCAACCAATCGGTGCAGTGGTTGTTCGATCACACACGTCGCGCCGATGGCAGACCGTTTTTGTTGGTGTCATCGTTCACGCATCCGCACAATCCGTTCACCATCTCAAAGGAATTTTGGGATCTCTACGACGATGCCGATATCGAAATGCCGACGGTGCCGTTCATCCCGTTCGAAGCGCGCGATCCGTGGAGTCAGCGCTATTACAAACTGATCCGACAAGACGAACACATCGTGACCGACGCCCACATTCGCTCAGCGCGACACGCGTACTACGGGATGGTGAGTTACCTCGACACGAAGGTCGGCATGTTGCTCGACGCGCTCGAAAAAGCCGGCGCAATCGACAACACCGTAATCATCTTCACGGCCGATCATGGCGATATGTTGGGCGAGCGGGGCATGTGGTACAAGTTCAACCCCTACCAAAACTCCATCCGCGTGCCGCTCTTTATCAGCGCGCCCGGAGCCAAAGCCGGACAGCGCGTAAGCGCAAATTGCGGCTTGGTGGATCTGCTGCCGACAATGCTTGATCTTGCCACCGACGGCAAGCCGCCCGCTTTGGTTGACCCTTGCGATGGACACAGTCTGACCGGATGGTTGCACGGCACCGACGCCGCGTGGAACGACGAAGCGTTGATCGAATTCACCAGCGAAGGCGTCTATTCGCCAGCCTTTATTCTGCGCAAGGGCAAGTACAAGTACGTGTATTGCGAGGGCGATCCCGGCATGATGTTTGATATGCAGGCCGATCCGCATGAGTTGCGTAATCTGTGCAAGGAGCCCGAGTTCGATTCGCTCGCGAAGCAATTGTCGGACGAGATCGAAACACGCTTTGTTCCGGCAAAGGTCAAGCG
>DAINAJ010000006.1:3366-31163 GCA_036733505.1 Casimicrobium sp. | reverse complement strand
CGAAGCAATTGTCGGACGAGATCGAAACACGCTTTGTTCCGGCAAAGGTCAAGCGCGATGTGCTCGCGAGTCAACGTCGACGGTTGTTCCTGCATTCAACGCTGATGAAAGGTGCGCACACGCCCTGGGACTATCAGGTGCATAAGGACGCGTCGAAGCAATACGTGCGCAGCTCCGCCACCACGAGCACCACGGCCACCAAAGCCAAGGCGCGCTTTCCGTTCGTGCCCACGGTGCCGCCGGATACGCCGCGCAAAGTCTAAGCCCATAGCGGCGCACTCAGACCTGTCCCCGATTCCATTTCGTCTCGGTTCATCCCACTGCGGAGGTTGCATGCACACACTGAAGAAGTTCACTCATATCGCGGCGCTTGTTTCGGCTAGCTTGCTCGTAGCAGCGGCACCATTGCAAGCGCAAACTTATCCGGCCAAACCGGTTCGCGTTGTTGTGCCGTTCCCGGCTGGCGGCATCGTCGATATTCTGGCGCGTGCAGTCACCGAGAAAATCGCCAACAACTGGGGTTCACCGATCATCATTGACGCTAAACCCGGCGCCGGCGCGTTGATCGGCACCGAGGCCGTGGCCAGCGCCGCGCCAGATGGCTACACCTTTTTGGTGGCAACAATTACCGGTTCTGTCGGCCCACTCATTAACCCGCAGTTTAAGTACGACCTACGCAAGGACTTCGTCGCGGTCGGTATGTTTGCCACCGCTCCGAATATCGCAGTGGTACCGCCATCGCTTGCTGCGTCAACGATGGCGGAGCTTGTCGATATGGCAAAAAAGAATCCGGGTAAGTTGAACTACGCACATTCGGGCGCGGGCTCCACCAATCACCTGCCCGTTGAATTTTTGAAAGTGTCTCGCGGCCTCAATATCGTGCCTGTCGCGTACAAAGGCCAACCACCGGCCATCACCGATGTACTCGGCGGACAAGTTCAATTGTTCATCGGAGCGCCTGCATTACTCGTGCCGCACGTGAAGGCCGGAAAGCTCAAGGCGATTGCGGTGACCTCCGCCAAACGACTCGACGATGTACCTACCGTGCCAACGCTCGCGGAGGGTGGCTTTGGTGATGTGCTCGGTGGCTCGGGTTGGTTCGGTTTCGTGGCACCCGTGGGCACACCACCAGCAATCGTGAAACGATTTAACGACGAAATCAACACGGCGCTGAAGTCGCCGGAAGTGATCGAACGCCTGCGTAAGGCCTATGCGTTTGCGGAAGGCGGAACGCCGGAAGAGTTCAGCAAATTTCTGAATGATGAAGGCACGCGCTGGACCAAACTAGTCAAGGACGCCAACATCAAGCTCGACTGAGAACCGGCGTTGCCGTTGCCGTCGTATGACGCGACGCGTTAAGGCACGCGCCGTGCGCCGCTCGACCCATTGCTTTGCCCGCGCAACCGTACGACACTTGGCACCTTCAAACCGTCGGAATATTGTCATGCAACGCACAAGGTCTTGGTTCGCGTTCCGATCTGCGACGTTACTGTCTTTCACGGGTTCGTTTGCGCTCGCCCTCATGGTGGCGCTGGGCGCATCGTTGCACGCGTCGCCGAGCTTGGCGGCAAACGCGACGATTACGTGGGGCTTTAGTCCAACGCCGACACAGGTACGGATAGTCGCTGGAGAAAACGTGACGTGGAACGGGAGCATGGCCGCTCATCCACTCGCGGTCACCAATTCGACGTTCTCAACGCTGGGGGCGACGGTCGCGTCGGCCGGGACTTCCTATACGCAGACCTTCCTGACGCCGGGTGTTTACTATTTCATGTGCCAATTTCACACGTCGTCCATGCCGACGACCGTCACGGTGTGTGCGCCGCCTCCGGTGCAGCTCGCGACGCTCGATATCGACGGTGACGGTACGGTCGACGCGCTGACCGACGGACTGTTGGTGGTGCGCTACTTGCTCGGATTGCGCAACAGCGCGCTGGTTGCCAATGCGGTCAACGCCTGCGCGACGCGCGACGCGACGGCGATTCAGGTTCATCTCGCGACGCACAGCGGCCTTGCGCAGTAGCGAGCATCTTTCTGGTTGGTGGTGCGCGATACAGCTTTTTACGCTAAGCGACCGTCGGGCGGTGGTTTGAGCTAGTTTTTTTTACTAATCGACTAATAGACAAATTACGCGCTAATGACGGCTGAGCGGTCGCTGGCGAGTAAAAGCTGTATCTTGCCGCACGCACGCGCATGAGCGTCCGCGCTGTGCTTTGCCAATCATGGGTTGCTCGCGACGCAGACTTTCCCGCAAAATGCGGTCTATAAAAATTTAGGCACTCCCGCCGTGCGCGCTTCTGGCGTGTTCGTGCCACAGTGCAGCGTATCGAGGGAGTAGTTCTGCGTGGATGAATACATCAAGCTGCTTGGCTATGTAGCGGCGTCGCTGTTTTTCTTTATGGCGTTAATGCTGCTGCTGACCTTGCGGCAGGGAGCGCGGGTGCGTGGCGCAACGCGATGGCTGTGGAGCACGCTGGCGGTTGCCACCGGGATTGCGCTCAACACCTCGCAAGGGAGCTTGCCGCCGTTCTTTTCGATCATGCTCTCAAATGTGCTGATCATTTGCGGCGCGGCGCTGGGCGCGTATGGCACCTTCGAGTACCGCTACGAGCGCGCGCTGCCGCTGCGCTGGTTAGCTGCCGCCACAGGCGTTTTGCTTCTGGTGTTCGTGCTGCTGCGTGAGCATTTGGCGGGGCGCATTTTGATCGTAGCGATTCCGACGGCTGGCATCTGTTTGTGGCACGCATGGACGATGATGGCTGGCTCGCGACTACGGCCGAACGCGCGCGGAGTGATACACACACGCTTTGGCTTACCGCACGCGATTATGGTGCTGGGCTTGGTGATCATGGGCTTCGTATTTCTGCTGCGGGCGGGCGACACTATCGCGGCGCTGCGCGCTGGCGTGGCACCGATTCCACCGGGCGGGCCCACGCGAACGGTCGTCTTTACGTACGCCGTCGGCTTGGCCGCGCGGCTCTTGCTTTTGATTGGCATGGTGTTGGTGTTGATCGACGAAATGGCCAACGACCTGCGCACACTTGCGTTGCGCGATTCGCTCACGGGCTTGCTCAATCGGCACGGCCTCAAGGACGCGGTGGGCCAGTTGCCGCTGGAGGGCAGCAGTTTGCTGATGCTCGATCTCGATCACTTCAAATCGGTCAACGACGACTTCGGCCACGAGCAAGGTGACCGCGTGATTGCGCTTTTTGCTCGCTGCGCACAGACGAGTTTGCCCGCAAACGCCGTACTCGCGCGCCTCGGGGGTGAGGAGTTTTGCGCCCTGCTCCCGCAGGCAAGTGCTGCCGAGGCGTACGCCGCCGCCGACGCGCTTCGTGCAGATTTCGCAAACACATCGGCGACGCTTGGTCATACGCGCTCGCATACCGTGAGCATTGGCGTGACCACGTACAGTGCGACGGCGACGACGCTCTCGAAACTCATGCAGCAGGCTGATCAAGCGCTCTATCGTGCGAAGCACGAAGGTCGCAACCGCGTTGCGACGGCGGTTCTCTAGCTGCGTCGATTTTCGCAACCGGTTTGCCGAAAAAAACGCCTCGTCAACTTGCGTTGACGAGGCGTTTTTGAAGAACCGCGAAACGCGGTGTATCGCTACTTCGCGATGCCGATGGCTTTCATCACGGTGCCGAGGTCTTGATTCGACTTCGCCGCGAACTTGCCGAGATCGGCAGCGCTCATGCTGTTGAGCCCAAATCCGCGAGCGTCCATCGCCGCTTTCCACTCGGGCGAAGCTTGAATTTTCTTCATGGCGGCTTCAAGCGTTGCGACGGCCTCTTTTGGCATGCCTTTTGGCCCCATCAACGAAATGAAGGACTGCAACTCCCAATCAAGACCCTGCTCCTTCAGCGTGGGTGCGTCAGGAAACGCGGGAATGCGCTGCGGCGTCATCGCGGCGAGCAGGCGCACTTTGCCGCTCTTAATGAGCGTCGAGGCCTCGGCGGGTGCGACGGTCGAAACCTGAATCGAACCAGCGACCAGTTCCTTCAAACCCGAGGCTGCGCCATCCGACGGAATCCACGGAATTTGGTCGGCCTTCATGCCGGCTTTCATCAGCATGCCCGCGAGCGCGAGGTGCCAGATGCCGCCTTGCCCCGTGCCCGAAGCCTTGAGCTTGCCGGGATTGGCGCGCGCATCATCGAGCACGTCCTTAAGCGTTTTGTATTTGCTGTCGGCGGCAACTTCAACGCCCGCCGGCACAAAGTTGAGGAGGCCAATCGGCGCGTAATCGGCCTGCGTGAGTTTGGTCAAACCCATCCAGTGCATCATGTTGATTTCAACGGTCACTGTGCCGATGGTGTAGCCGTCCGGCGCGGCCTCTGCAATGGCGCTGTGACCCACGACGCCCGAGCCGCCGGTGCGATTGACGACGGTGACCGGCTGCTTGAGCTCCTTTTCTAGCATCGACGCGATGGTGCGTGCGTGGTAGTCGGTGCCGCCGCCCGCGCCCCACGGCACGATGAGTGTGATCGGACGGTTCGGGTACTGCGCGAACGCTGTGGCTGCGCACAGGGCAACAGCGCTAACAGCGAGCGCTTTACGAATGAAATGTTTCACGGGGCCTCCTTGTGTGAATGACGTCAACGACGTTCGCGCCTGAACGGCTTTCGTGGCGAACCACCGCGCTGGCGTCTGAATAAACAGTCTACCAGTGGCTCGCGCGCATCGATAGCCGCTGATTCGGAACCAACGGAAAGGCAAACGGTGACTTCGGCTAGAGTTGCCGAACAAGTAGGGGGAGATGAATTTGAAAGTAACTGACTTCACGTTGGCACTGTTGCTGCTCGCGATTGCGGCGGCGATGTCTATCGCCGCGCTGAGTTTTCCGCCGATGCCTGGGCAGGCCTTCGGGCCGAAACTGTTTCCGAACATTGTCGCCAGTGGCTTTGCGTTCTGCGCGCTCGTTCTCATTCGGCGCGCTGCAAAAGCGAAGGCGCTCAAGCTCGGCGTGGTAACACCGGAATGGTGGAACGAGCCGGGTCGTCGCGGCAACCTTGCAATACTGCTTCTAAGCATCGTGGCGTACACGTTGCTCCTCGAGCCCGTTGGATATCTGATCACGACGTTTGGAGTCATGGTGATCTTGATGAAGCGACTCGGCGCGTCGTGGCGTGCGACGCTCATCGCGTCGTTTCTAGGCACAGCTGTTACGTACTTGATGTTTGCCTACTGGCTGCGCGTGCCGCTGCCGCCGGGGCTACTGGCCGGAATCGTGAGGTAGAGCATGGGCGCGCTTATTGATGCTTTTCCGCAGGCGATGGCCTTGGTGTTCGACCCGTACACGTTGGGTGTCGGGCTGCTCGCCACGATGTTTGGTTTGTTCGTCGGCGCGATGCCGGGCCTCACCGCGACGATGGCTGTTGCGCTCTTAATTCCCGTCACGTTCTTCATTCCACCGGTGCCAGCGCTGGTCGCGATTGTGATGAGCACGTCGATGGCGATTTTTGCGGGTGACATTCCCGGCGCGTTGCTGCGAATACCGGGCACGCCGGCCAGCGCGGCGTACGCCGACGATGCGTATTTGTTGACGAAAAAAGGCAAGGGCGAACTTGCGCTCGGCATTTGCTTGGTCACCTCAGCCATCGGCGGCATTTTCGGCACGGTGATTTTGATCGTGCTGGCGCCACCGCTCGCGGATTTCGCGCTCAAGTTTTCGATGTTCGAGTACTTTTGGTTGGTCACATTGGGACTGACCTGCGCGGTGTTTGTCACTGGCAACGACTTGCTGCGCGGCATGATTGGCCTTCTCGTGGGTCTCGCGATTGCGTGCGTGGGCCAAGACGTCACGGCGGGCTTTCCACGCTACACATTTGGCATAAAAGAATTGCTCTCGGGCGTAGACTTCATTCCCGCGATGGTCGGCATGTTCGCCGTCAGTGAACTGATGCGCCGCGTCACCGAGAACGCCGGCGAAGCGGATTTTGCACAAACGAAATTCAAGAGCTTTTTCCGCGGCTTGTGGCCGGTACTCAAGAAGTACAACTTCAATATCTGGCGCGGCAACGTCATCGGCACGGCCATCGGCATCTTGCCCGGCGCGGGTGCGGATATCGCGGCGTGGATTTCATATTCTGTGGGCAAGAAGTTCTCCAAAACCCCGGAGACGTTTGGAAAAGGCTCCGAAGAAGGTCTCGTCGATGCCGGAGCCGCGAACAACTCCGCGATCGCAGGCGCGTGGGTGCCCGCGTTGGTGTTTGGCATTCCGGGCGACAGCGTGACAGCCGTGGTGATCGGCATGTTGCAGATGAAAAACATCCAGCCGGGGCCGGACATCTTCACCGAGAAGCCCGTCGAGATGACCGCGCTTTTTATCGCGTTCATCCTCGCCAACATCATCATGATTCCGCTCGGCATCGCCGCGATTCGCGTGGCGGCCAAGGTGCTCGTGATTCAGCGCGCCGTGTTGCTGCCGCTCATCTTATTGTTCTGCGTGGTCGGTAGTTTTGCCATCAACAACAATGCGTTTGCGATCTGGATCATGCTTGCCGCCGGCATCGTCGCGTGGATGATGGAGGCCAACGACATACCGATCGCGCCCGCGATTCTCGGCATCGTGCTCGGTGACATGTTGGAGAAGAAATTTCTCACCAGCATGATGCAAAGCGATGGCCGATTCGGGGCGTTCTTCGAGCGGCCCATCGCGGCTGTGTTGGCGGCGATTACAGTGACGGTCTGGGTCGCGCTGGCCTGGAAAGCGTGGAAAGGACGCGGCGCTAAATGACAGCTACAACTAAGCCCATCCTTTGCGTCGGTGCATGCGCATGGACCACCATTTTCCGGGTGACCGAATTGCCCACAGGCTCCGCCAAGATCATGCCGGAGCAGGCGATTCAAATCGGCGACGGTATGAGCGCGTCCGCGGGTTGTGCGGTGGTCGCGTTGGGCGGTCGCGCGGAGTTTTGGTCGCGTGTGGGCGATGACGCCAATGGCCGCGCTGCGATTGACTCGCTCACCGAGGCGGGTCTTGAGTGCAACGCGATTCGCTTCGTCAACGGTGTGAAGGGCTCGTTTTGTACCGTGGTGATCGACTCGGCGGGCGAGCGCATCGTGATTCCACGGCATGACCCGATGCTGCCGAGCGGCGCCGATTGGTTGCCACTCGACAGAATTCGTAACGGCGAATTTTCCGCCGTGCTCACAGAGGTTCGCTGGCCCGAGGGCGCGGCGGCGGTGCTGGACGCAGCGCGTGAAGCGGGCATCCCCGCGATACTTGACGCCGAAGTCGGGGCACCCGGTGTGTTGCCGATGCTTGCGGCAAAAGCCACGCACGTGCTCTACAGCGAGACAGGACTGCTTGCGCACGTGGGGGATGCGTCTCCGCGCGAGCAACTGACGCGAGCGCAGGCGCAGCTGCCGGGAAAATTTCTCGGCGTAACGCGCGGCGCGGAAGGTTTCTTCTGGCTTGAAAACGGTGCCGAAAAGCACGCGTCGGGCTTATCGGTCATTGCGGTCGACACGCTCGGGGCGGGCGACGTGTTTCATGGGGCCTACGCGTTGGCTTTGGCGGAAGGCATGAGCGCACATGATGCCGCGCGCTTCTCCTGCGTCGCGGCGAGCCTCAAGTGTGAGGTGTTCGGCGGACGCATTGGCGCGCCCAGTCGCGAGGCCGTCGCGGCTCGGATTTAGCGCAAAAAAGGTAAAGTGAGCGTCGCGTAACGCGGCAAAATGGCCGCTTCTGCTCGCTGTGATTTCCGAAGGGTGTCTATGAATAGGTTTCGAACAAGCGCTTGGTGGGTCAGCGCGGCCTTGGCACTTGCCGCGAGCGCCGCAAACGCAGCGTGGCTGGCACCCGCGCATGACGCGCCAAAACGGCGGGTCGAATCGGCCGCATTAATGCCAGTCAGCGTCGACGTGACCGCGTTGTTCGCGCAAGGCGCTGGCGAAACACAAACCATCGAAGTCAACGCGGGTCGAACGCTCGCACTTACGACGCTGCGCACACTTGAAGGACATGACGGCGCGCGCACTTGGGTGGGCATGCACCGTGACGGCGATAGCGAACACAACGTGTTTGTGACCGAATATCGCGGCGCAATTTATGGCGCGCTTTACGCTTCGGACACGGTGTATGACTTGATCGGCGACACGCAAAAAAGCAACGTCATGTTGCGCGATCAAAAGGCAGCAGGCTTCACACTTGCACCTCCAACCGCGAATGATTTTGTGGTGCCACCGTTGCCAATGCCCGGTGCGTTTCCCGATTCGCTGAAGGCAAGCAGCGGCGGCGACATTACGACCTACGCCTCGCCCGCGCCGCAAAGCGTGATTGATCTATTGATTGTTTACACCGAGGCGATGGTCACACGCTTCGGTACAGAAAACGGCGTACTCGCGCGGCTCAATAATCTCGTGGCGCAATCCAATACCGCGTATCTCAATAGCGAGGTGGCAATCACGCTGCGACTGGTCGCGACGCTGCGCACGACATATTCTGAGACGACGAGTGATGGCGCTGCGCTTAACGACATTACGCCATCAATCGGGCCGCCGTTCAATCGAGTGGTCATCACGCCCGCGACGTTGCAAAACGTCGCGCCGTTACGCAATTCGAGTCAAGCCGATATAGTGATGTTGGTTCGTCCGTTTCGCCGTAACGCGCACGCCGCCTGCGGCATGGCCAATCGAAACGGCACGGTTGGCTTTCCGATGGACGTCTATGAAGGCTGGGCGTACGGCGTGTTTAGCGAAGGGCTCGATGACGAACCGGGTCATACCGGCGGCACCTGTCCTGACACCGCGTTTTCGCATGAGATCGGACACATCATGGGGATGAACCATGACCGGCCAAGCCTTCTTGTCGATTCACCGGGCGCGCTCCCGCCGCCGGTTTCCTACGGTTTTGGCTTCGGCTACGGCCACAACGCGCCCAACTGTCCGAATGGATACTGTCACATGCCAACGCACGGCGACATCATGTCCATCGCGTACGTGAATCGAAATTTGGCGTGCTACTCGCATCCGGGCATTCGTATCTCGCCGGACGGTCTCGCGTGCGGTCTCAGCCTTGTGTCCGGCACGATTGCGGGCGTTGCGCCGTTAGACGCGCCGCAACTGGAGGTATGCGCAAGCAGCGCGGCAGGTTGCGGCGCAGCGGCTGCGACTTGCACGACTAACGCTGACTGCGCCTACAGCGCGCGCGGATTGAATTACGTTCGCGTTCAAGTCTCACGCTGGCGTGACGCGGCTGTCACCGGCACCATCGTGCAAGGCGCAACGCCGGTCAACAGTTTCAGTTTGTGTACGTCGAGCCCGGACATTCTCTGCACGACCACAAACAACACCTATCGTTGCAGCGGCCCGGCGGGCTGGACCGGATCGATCCACCCACGCGCGGCGGGTTACCGCATTCCGGCGGCGGTCGTCCCGGCTCCGTTGGCTGTTGCCGCGACGACGAAAAACCTCACCGCGCAGCTCGACAGCGCGTTTCCGAATTGCAATCTCGATGTGGACGGCAACGGCATCCTCGACGCCGCTACCGACGGCTCGGCGATGTTGCGCCGATACCTTGGCCTCAACAGCAGCGCATTCGGCGGCCTCGCTGGCACCTGCGCGCAACACACCACCGCCACCGCGTTGCACACCAACAGCGCGAAGGCGATGGTGGCCGCAACGGGTAGCGCCAGCCCCACGCTCACCACCGACGGTCTCGTGACCTTGCGCGCGATGCTCGGACTCAGCGGTGCGGCGGTCACCACCGGCGCGGTCGCCGCCGGTGCGCCACGCGGACAATGGAACGCACCCGCTGGCGCGAACAACAACATTCGCGAATGGCTCAACGCCAACTGCGGCACCGCGTTCGCACCCTGACATCGTGGTACGTAACACAGCTTTTTCGCTGCAACGACAACCAGGTGGTCGTTGCAGCGCAATTTTATGTATTGTCGATAATGTAAAAAAATAGCCGGAAACCGCCATTTGGCTGCCGTTCGCACCATAAAGCTGTATATCCGTCGATGCAAACGAGGATTGGCGCTGGGTGCTCGCCGCGTGCTGATGGCGAAGTGGTGCCCGCACCGCGTTTCGATTTAAGCGCGCAATGCACGCGTGCGCGCCGCTTCCGCGCGCGCTGCAAGGGTTAGCACTAAGCAATTTCTTCGCAGACTAACCATAATTTGTCGTTCAGTTGGCGTCATCAAAAAATCATTGGAGGACACTATGTCTAAGACTTCGCCCGAGCAGATTTCCACGCGTCGCAGTTTTCTAAAACAGGCCACGGCAACGGCCGTCGGCGGTGCAGCGATTGCCGCGCCGATGCTTTCCAGCGCCCAAGCGGGTCCGATCACCATGCGTTGGCAAAGCACATGGCCAGCAAAAGACATCTTCCACGAGTACGCGCTCGACTTCGCCAAGAAGGTCAACGACATGACCGGCGGCGACCTGCGCATTGACGTGCTCCCGGCCGGTGCTGTGGTGCCTGCGTTCGGTCTGCTTGAAGCCGTTTCCAAGGGCACGCTCGACGGCGGCCACGGTGTGCTCGGCTACCACTACGGCAAACAAAACGCACTCGCACTCTGGAACTCGGGCCCAGCATTCGGCATGGACGCCAACATGTTGCTCTCGTGGCACAAATACGGCGGCGGCGCAGAACTGCTCACCAAGCTCTACGCTTCCATCGGTATGACCGCTGTGCAGTCTTTCCTGTACGGCCCAATGGCCACGCAACCGCTCGGCTGGTTCAAGAAGCCAATCACCAAAGCGGCAGACTTCAAGGGACTCAAATTCCGTACCAACGGCTTGGCTATCGACCTGTTCACGGCGATGGGCGCAGCGGTTAACGCATTGCCTGGCGGCGAAATCGTGCCAGCGCTAGAGCGCGGACTGCTCGACGGTGCTGAGTTCAACAACGCAACGTCTGATCGTCTGCTTGGCTTCCCGGACGTCTCGAAAGTGTGCATGCTGCAGAGCTACCACCAGAGCGCTGAAACGTTTGAAATCATGTTCAACAAGCCGAAGTACGACGCGCTGCCCGCAAAGATGAAAGCCATCATCGCCGGTGCCGTAGAAGCCGCTTCTGCCGACATGTCGTGGAAAGCGATCGATCGCTACTCCAAGGATTACATCGAGCTGCAGAACAAAGACAAAGTGAAGTTCTACAAAACACCAGACGCCGTGTTGCAAGAACAGCTCAAGCTGTGGGAAGCAATTCTCGTTAAGAAATCGGCTGAGAATCCACTGTTCAAAGAAATTGTGGCTTCGCAAAAAGCGTTCGCCTCGCGTGCTGTGAAGTGGGAACAGGATACGGTGGTTAATCGCCGTATGGCCGTGAATCACTTCTTCGGCACCAAGGCCTAAGCGGTAGTAGCGCACAACGACCATCCGAGCCATGCTCGGATGGTCTTTTTTTTGAGCGGAGGGACGCTATGCAGAAGTTGTTTTTATTTGTCGATAAAGTGAGCACCAAAATCGGCCACGCGTTTTCGTGGCTGATTCTTGCGCTGACGTTGTTGATCACTTGGGAAGTGTTCTCTCGCTATGTGCTCGACCACCCACATCCATGGGCGTTTGATGTGATGATCATGATGTATGGCGGCATGTTCATGATGGCCGGTGCGTACACCCTGTCGAAAAACGGCCACGTACGTGGCGATGTGCTCTACGGCTTTTTCCCACCGCGCTTGCAGGCCGGGCTTGATTTGGCACTCTATCTGCTGTTCTTCGTGCCGGGCGTATTCGCCTTGGCTTGGGCGGGCTACGGTTACGCATCCGAGTCGTGGGCGATCAAAGAAATCTCCAACATCACCTCCGATGGACCACCGATTTACCCTTTCAAAACCATCATTCCGCTTGCTGGAGCCATGCTGTTGTTTCAGGGCGTCGTAGAAATTCTGCGTTGCATCGTGTGCCTACAAACGGGCGCATGGCCGCGCCGTGCCGATGACGTAGAAGAAGTAGACGTTGAGAAATTAAAAGGCATGGTCAACGTAAAGGACGAGGATATTGCCAAGCTTGATGCGCTAGTCGTCGCACAAGAAGGGGCGCACAAATGAGAAAAGAAATTTACTTCGGCCTCACTATTCTGATCGCAGTGGTGGTTGGTGTCTTCGTGTTGATGCCGCCACCGTCGGAGATGACCAACGGACATTTGGGCCTTTTAATGCTTGGCCTGATTGTGGTGGCGATCATGTTGGGTTTCCCGACGGCCTTCACGCTGATGGGCATGGGCATGATCTTCGCGTGGCTCGCGTTTCGCAGCCAAAACCCGAATCTGGCCGTGCAGCAAACGCTCGACCTGATGGTGCAACGCGCGTACTCGGTGATGTCCAACGACGTGCTGATTTCAATTCCGTTGTTCGTGTTCATGGGCTATCTCGTTGAGCGCGCGAACTTGATCGAGAAACTGTTCAAAAGTTTGCATTTGGCCATGGCGCGCGTGCCCGGCTCGCTCGCCGTCGCTACGGTGATCACTTGCGCAGTATTTGCGACAGCCACGGGCATCGTGGGTGCTGTCGTGACCTTGATGGGATTGCTTGCGATGCCCGCCATGCTCAAGGCTGGATACAACACACGACTCGCTGCTGGTGCGATTACCGCTGGCGGTTGCTTAGGCATTTTGATTCCGCCGTCGGTGCTGCTGATTGTGTACGGCGCGACGGCCGGCGTATCGGTGGTCAAGCTCTACGCTGGCGCGTTCTTTCCCGGCATCATGCTCGCCGGTTTGTACGTTGGCTACATTGTTGTCGTCGCAAAACTCAAACCGCATTACGCACCGCCACTATCCGAGGCAGACCGTCACGTTCCGCTGCCAGCATACGCTGAAAAAATTTCTACGTCGTTTAGCAATAACGTCGTGCGTGGACTGGTTGCGGGGGTAAAGGGCACGATCAAAACCGATGCACCCAGCCGCACCTTGATGTCACAGCTCGCTATCGCTTTGCTGCCCGCCATCGTGTTTACCGCGGCGATGGGCTTGACCTATCGCATGGTGACGGCACCGATTGAAGTCACCACGACAGACGCGGTGCAGATGGGTTCGGGCTTCTCGGGTGATTCCAACAAGTCTGAAAGCGGTGGTCTGCAAGAGCCGCCTGCCGATGACGGCGGTCTGAAAGAGCCACCCGCTGACGGCGCATTAAAAGAGCCTCCGATGGTCGAGAGCGCTAAGGTGCCAGAAGCCGTCGCAAAGGCAGCAACGCCAAAACCGAAAGCCGCCGCGACAGAGGCTGCAACGGGAGAGCGCCTGCCAGCTCCGACCAGTTTCTGGATCACGCTCGGCGTAGGAGCAATTGCTCTGCTCGCGTTTTACGCCATTTTCAACTTCGTCCGCCTTGAAATTTTCAAGATGCTGCTTGGCTCATTCTTCCCGCTCGCGGTGCTCATCATGGCGGTGCTCGGCACTATTGTGTTCGGTCTTGCGACACCCACGGAAGCGGCCGCGATGGGCTCGATGGGTGGCTTGCTGCTTGCGGCGGCCTATCGTCGATTGAACGTGGGCGTCGTGCGCGAATCGGTGTATCTGACCGCCAAGACCAGCGCCATGGTGTGCTGGCTCTTCGTCGGGTCGAGCATCTTCTCGGCGGCGTTTGCGCTGCTCGGTGGACAAGAAATCATCAATAAGTGGGTCCTCTCGATGGATTTGACGCCGGTGCAGTTCATGTTGCTCGCGCAGGCGATTATTTTCCTGTTGGGTTGGCCGTTGGAATGGACCGAGATCATCGTGATCTTCATGCCAATCTTTATCCCGCTGTTGCCACACTTCAATATTGATCCATTGTTCTTTGGATTGCTCGTTGCGCTCAACCTGCAAACGGCATTCCTTTCTCCGCCCGTGGCTATGGCTGCGTTTTACTTGAAGGGCGTCTCGCCGCCGCACGTCACGCTCAACCAAATCTTCCTAGGTATGTTGCCGTTCATGGCGATTCAGGTCGTTGCGTTGACTTTGCTCTACATCTTCCCAGGTATTGGCTTGTGGCTGCCAAGCGTGCTTTACAAATAGCACGAATGACGTGAAAACAGGGGCGCTTGCGCCCCTTTTTCTTGTCAAAGCAAAGATGACCTGAACTATCCGCTCGCTACACTTTACTTATGCGCACCGACATCGACATTGCCCAACACGCCACTTTGCAACCCATCGACGCCATCGCGACAAGGCTTGGGCTTACGCCGGAGCAGTTGGAACCGTACGGACGCACGAAAGCCAAGCTCTCGTACCAATGTTTGGCTTCGCTCGCGGATCGGCCCAATGGCAAATTGATCCTCGTTACGGCGATCAGTCCAACCCCTGCGGGCGAAGGCAAGACCACAACAACGGTTGGTCTTGGTGACGCCCTAAATGTCGTGCTCGCAGGCAGTGGCAAACGTGCCGTGGTGTGCTTGCGTGAACCGAGCTTGGGGCCAGTGTTTGGCATGAAGGGGGGCGCCGCGGGCGGCGGCTACGCGCAGATCGTTCCGATGGAAGACATCAATCTGCATTTCACCGGCGACTTCGCCGCGATCGCTGCCGCGCACAACCTGCTCGCGGCGATGATCGACAATCATATTCATCACGGCAACGCGCTCGGCATCGACGTGCGCCGTGTGACGTGGAAGCGCGTGGTGGATATGAACGATCGCGCGTTGCGCCAAGTCACGGTTGCGCTCGGTGGCCCGGCCAACGGCTTTCCACGCGAGAGCAGTTTCGACATCGTCGTTGCCTCCGAAGTCATGGCGATTTTGTGTCTCGCAGATTCGCTCAAAGAGCTCAAGCGTCGCCTCGGCAATATCGTGATCGGCGCGACGCGCGACAAAAAGCCCATCACCGCGAGTGACCTGCACGCCCAAGGCGCGATGGCCGCGCTTCTCAAAGACGCGCTCAAGCCCAATCTCGTGCAAACGCTCGAAGGCACGCCGGCGTTTGTACACGGCGGCCCATTTGCGAACATCGCTCACGGCTGCAACACGGTGCTGGCTACACGCACCGCCTTGAAGCTTGGTGACTACGTCGTGACCGAAGCGGGCTTCGGCGCCGATCTCGGAGCCGAGAAGTTCATCGACATCAAATGTCGAAAGAGTGGACTTGCGCCCGACGCCGTCGTGCTCGTCGCGACCATTCGCGCGCTGAAGTACCACGGCGGCGTGGCGCGCGAAAATCTCTCTGAAGAAAACCTCGTCGCGCTCGACGCAGGCATGAAGAATCTAGAGCGTCACGTGCGCAACATGCGCGACGTGTTCGGCCTCGCGTGTGTGGTCTCGATCAATCGCTTCGACGCCGACACGCCCGCCGAGATCGCGTTGCTGAAACAACGCGTTGAAGCGATGGGCGTGCCGATTCATCTCGCAACGCACTGGGCCGATGGCGGCAAAGGCGCGGTCGACGTTGCGCGCGAAGTACTCGCGCTGTGCCACAAGAAATCCGCGCTGAAATTCGCCTACGACGACGCCGTGCCGTTGTGGGACAAAGTGCGTGCCGTTGCGCAAAAGGTCTACGGTGCCGCGGATGTCGACGCCGGTCCGTCGGTGCGTGCCGCCATTGAAGCGCTGCAGAACAGTGGCTACGGACACTTCCCGATCTGCATTGCAAAAACACAATACTCGTTCTCGAATGACGCCACGCTTCGCGGCGCACCCACGGGTCATACGCTGACCGTTCGCGAAGTACGTCTCGCTGCAGGCGCAGAGTTTGTCGTCGTGGTGTGCGGTGATGTGATGACCATGCCGGGCCTGCCGAAAGTACCGAGCGCCGAGCGCATTGATATTGATGACGACGGCCAGATTGTCGGGTTGTTTTAGCGCTTCGCTATGATGCGCAACTCAACCGTCAATCGGACAGCACACGCCCAACTCCATGCGCCCTGCCAAAACGCTCTACGATGCGCTCGGACTTGATGCAACGGCGACGCCCGAGCAAGTAACGGCGCGCGCGTCGTCGTTGTTGGAGCGCCTAAATAGTGATGGTGCCGCGCACTCAGAAGACCGCGCGAATCAAATCAAGATCATCGCGTATGCACGCGAGACGTTGTCTGATCCGGCGAAGCGCGCGAGATACGACCAATCGCTGCAACGCCAAGCTGCTGTCGTAGTCGAACAAGTGTCCAGCGCTCCCGCGCCGGCGGGTACGCCCATGACGCATTGGCTGCTGTTCGCCGTCGGTGCGGCGGCGATGGCGGGCGCATATTTTTTCTATCAACAGAAACGTGCTGCGCCAGCTCCAGTTGCGGCTGCCGTGGCGTCCACCAGCGCACCGGTTCGAGCGCAGCCGGTGCCGACGGACAACGCGCAAACCAACGTCGTGCCGCAGCAAGTACCCCCTGCACCGCTCGCGACCGGCGCTCCAGCAGTTACTCCCGCAACGACCGGCGAGCTCTCTGCCGCCGAAGTGTTCAGGCGCAACCAAAACAGCATCGTCGTCGTGCGCGGCAATCGCGAAGACGGACGCGGCGTAACGCAAGGCAGCGGCGTCGTGATCGAAGACGCAGAGGTCGTCACGAATTGCCACGTGGCCTTAGGCACAACGAACCTAGTCGTGATCGCGGGCGGCAAGAGTATTCCCGCGCGCGTGCGTTTCCGCGATTCGGGCCACGATTTGTGTCAACTCTCTGTGCCTGGCCTTCGCGCGCCGACCGTCGTGCGCGCGCCACTGTCAAGCGTTGCCGTGGGCGCGCGCGTGTACGCCATCGGTGCGCCGCAAGGGCTTGATCTCACGCTCTCCGATGGAGTCGTGGCGTCGCTTCGAACGTTTGAAGACTCCAAGCTTATCCAAACGAACGCCGCGATTTCGCCGGGCTCCAGCGGCGGCGGATTGTTCGATGCGAGCGGCCGCCTGATCGGCATTACAACCTTTCAGTCGCGCAACGGGCAAAACCTCAATTTCGCCGTGCCCGCTGACTGGATTGATCTGTTGCCCAAGCGCAACGGCAACATGGAATCGCTGATCCCCGATTCGTCGGCAGCATCCGGTATGCCCGAGGTCGTCAGGCCACGCCAAAGCCTCAGCGCGGAAGGCGAGAACAATCGCCGCTTGTTGCTCGGGAAGTGGAATTGCCACGCGGGCGGCATGTCCACCGCACAAACGCAATACGATTTCCGCGAAGACGGCTCGCTCAGCGCGCGCGCACGAAAGGGCGACACGCAGTGGTCAAACCACGAGGGCAACTTTCAACTTGCGTCGGCTACCGAATTGCTACTCGCCGACGGGCGCAGCTACGTGAGTGTGCACCTAGTAGAAATTAGCGCGACACGCGTCGTGATGGCGTGGCAGCTGGACAAGAAGGTGAATCACTATTGTTCGAGGTTGGGATAGACATTGGCTTTGTTGTCGACGTCATACTCGCCGAAGGTGGTATTCAAATCGGAACCTACATACCAGTAGCAACAGCATTTGACGCAGATGCCGTGGCGACTGACGCTCAACCTAAACCACATATAGAAAACCTGTGAAATGCACATCGCCATCCTAACCTTTCAAGGCTTCAACGAACTCGATTCGTTCATCGCGCTGGGCTTGCTTAATCGCATCAAAAAGACCGATTGGAAGGTCACGATCTGTTGCCCGGAGCCAACGGTGACGTCGATGAACGGCGTGACCGTGCATGCGCAGGCGCGGTTGGCGGATGCAAGAACGGCCGACGCGGTGATCGTTGGCAGCGATATCAAGACGCGTGAAGTCGTGAACGACGCTGCGATGATGGCCGAGCTTCAGCTTGACCCGAGCCGCCAGCTCATTGCCGCGCAGTGCTCGGGTACGTTGGTGCTCGCGAAGTTGGGGATACTCGGCGCGGTCCCCGCGTGTACTGATCTCACAACGAAGCCTTGGGTGCTCGAAGCCGGTGTTGAAGTGCTGAACCAACCGTTTTTCGCGAAAGGCAACGTGGCGACCGCGGGTGGCTGCTTCGCGTCACCGTATCTTGCCGCATGGATCATCGCGCGGACCGAGGGCCAAGAAGCGGCGCGACAAGCGCTGCATTACGTAGCGCCTGTCGGAGAAAAGGATGAGTACGTTGCGCTTGCGATGAAGAACATTGCTCCGTACTTACCAGCGCCTTAACCAATTCCCTCAGCGCGAAACGCCCAGCCCGTAAATCGCTTTTCGATCAGCGCGGTGATGGCGTAGAGCGCGATGCCGAGGATCGCGAGCGCCATGACGCCAGCGAACACAAGCTCGACGTTAAAGCCCGCTTGTGCGGCGAGCATCATTTGCCCCAGACCTGAGTTCGCACCAATGGTCTCCGACACGACCGAGCCTACGAAGGCGAGCGTGATCGCGACTTTGAGCGAGCCGAAAAAATATGGCATGGAGCGCGGGATGCCGACCTTGCGCACGATGTCGAGCTTGCTCGCACCGAGCGCGCGGAGCACGTCTTGCAATTCGGGTTCGGTCGTCGCAAGACCCGTGGCGACGTTCACCACAATCGGGAAGAACGAGATAAGAAACGCCGTGAAGATCGCCGGAATAGTGCCGATGCCGAACCAGATGATGAGAATCGGCACGACGGCTACTTTCGGTATCGCGTTGAACGCGATCATCACTGGGTACAGCGCGCCGTAGATAAATTTCGACCAACCGATGCCGATGCCAAGCGCGAGACCAAACACGATCGCTAGCGCGAAGCCGAGCAGTGTCGTCATCAGCGTCTGCAAGCTGTTCTCCCAAATCGCGGGCCAATATTGCACCATCGCTTTTGCGATGGCCGTGGGCGTCGGCAGTACCGTCGCGGGCAGGCTAAACACGCGGCAGGCCAGTTCCCAAAGGATTAACAACGCCACCGTAAAGATGAGCGGCGCGAGGATGTTTTCTTTCCAGTTTTTCATGTGTTCACTTTGAAATGAATTTGCCTGTTATCTGTACGCGCGGACTTGGCCGTGCTTCCGCGTGGCTCCGAACGACGCCAAGTCGTCGCCGACCCATCAATGCTTTCCAATGTACGAACGCAGCTCGTGCACCAAATCTTGAAACGGCTTTTCGTAGGTGATTTCTAGGTCGCGTGGGCGCGGCAAATCGACGGTTTGCACCTTCACAATCTTGCCTGGCCGATCACTCATCACGTACACCGTGTCGGCGAGAAATACCGCCTCGCGCAAATCATGCGTAACCAGCATCGCGGTGACGCCGCGCGCCTGATGAATGTCTCGCGTCATGCACCACAGCTCTTCGCGCGTGAACGCGTCGAGTGCGCCGAACGGCTCATCGAGCATCAGTATTTCGGGTTCGTGAATGAGCGCGCGACAAATGCTGGTGCGCTGCTGCATGCCGCCGGAAAGTTGCCACGGAAATTTTTCGGTGAAACCGCCGAGCCCGACGGATTCGAGCAGCGCGCGCGCCTTTTCACGATACGCGGCTTTTTCTTTGCCGATACGCGAGCGATGCGGCTCTACGATTTCGAGTGGCAGCAACACGTTGTCCACTGCCGTGCGCCACGGCAACAAATTAGACGATTGAAACGCCATGCCCACCTTGTTGATCGGGCCCTTCACGGGTTGGCCTTCGATGGTGAGCGTGCCCGCCGACGTGGGTTTCAAGCCACTGATGAGTTTCATCATTGAGCTCTTGCCGCAACCTGATGGGCCGACCACGGCGATAAATTCGCCCTTCTTGATCGTGAGCGTCAAGTCGTCTACCGCTTTGACGGCGTTCACGCCGTGCCCATACGTCATGCTGACGTGGTCGAGTACGACCAGTGGCGCTCCCGGTTGTGTCATCGGTTCATCCCTTGTAAAAGTGCGTCTGTCCAAGAATATGGCTACGGCACGCAATTTGCGTACCCATTTGTGAATCTCGAACGCTTTTCCTAACCCACAGAATTTTCTAATCCCATGAAAACAAGAATTTGGCTCTCCGCCCTATTATCGTGCGCGGCTGTTGCCGCCTCGGCTCAAACCCCCATTAAGTTCGCACTGGATTGGCGCTTTGAAGGTCCCGCTTCGCCCTATTTTGTGGCGCTCGACAAGGGCTACTACAAAGCCGAGGGACTCGACGTGACGATTGACACTGGCAACGGCTCCACCGAGGCGATCAACCGCGCGGCGTCCGGTGCCTATCAGTTCGTGTTTGGCGACATCAACACGCTGGTGCGTTTCCGCGACAAGCCTGAAAACAAGAAACTCAAGATGGTGCTGATGGTTTACAACGCGCCACCGTTCGCGATTGTGTCGCTTAAAAAGGGCGGCATTAGCAAACCAAAAGATCTTGAAGGCAAAACGCTCGGCGCGCCAGCAGCCGACGGCGCGTACGCGCAGTGGCCCGCGTTCGTGAAGAAAAACGGCATCGATGTGAGCAAAGTGAAAATCGAAAACGTGGGCTTTCCTGTTCGCGAGCCGATGCTCGTTGAAGGCAAGGTTGACGCAATCACCGGCTTCTCGTTTTCGTCGTACATGAATCTGCGCGGGCGCGGCATTGCGCAGGACGACATCAACGTGATGCTTATGCGTAACCTCGGCCTCGAACTCTACGGCAACGGCATCATTGTTGACTCCGAGTACGCCGCTAAAAATCCGAAGATCGTGCAGGGCTTTATCCGCGCGACGATCAAGGGCTGGCAAGAGACGATTCGCGATCCGAAAGCGTCGATGGCCTCGCTCATGAAGCGCAACAACATCCTCAACGACGGCCAAGAATTCGTGCGCCTCAAAATGGCGATCGACCAAAACGTGATGACGCCGGAAGTTGTGGCCAACGGTTTCGGCAGCGTGGACGCCAAGCGCCTCACGCGCAGCATCGACCAAATCGGCGAAGGTTTCAAATACACCAACAAACCGAAAGCAGACGACATCTTTGACAGCGCTTACCTCGCTCCGAAAGCAGAGCGGATGATTAAGCAGTAAGTGTCGTAGTCGCGCGCACGCCTGTCGCCCCTCGTGCGATTCGGAGGGGCGTGCGCCGCGCTTCGTGGAATTCACGGCGTAACAGCTTATAGTGCACAACGACTGCTAGGCGGTCGTTACAGTTTAGAAAAGTATAAAGTCGATAAGCGCATAAACGGGCCTGCAAGCGCCATCTAGCTGTCGCTGAAGCACAAAAGCTGTATCGCGCCACCTGCGCGCGTGAGCGCAACGATGCGCCAGCTACGCCAACTGCGCAACCTCAACAAATCCGACCTTAGCCTCGGTCGTCGTGCTCGCATCGGCATATCATCATCCGCATCAATCCCGCGTGCAATCGCATGCGGCGGTCGCCGTCCATCTCATCCATAAGCGAGTCCACGATGCCCTTTACTCTTCGTTCCCTCTTTGGTTTTGTCGCGGCGACGTTTGCGTTCGCTGCCCTGCCCGCGCAAGCCGGCAAAACACTCGATGGCATCAAGTCGCGCGGACAGCTTGTGTGTGGCGTCAATACTGGGCTCGCGGGCTTCTCACAAGCAGATTCGAAGGGCGGCTGGTCTGGGCTCGATGTGGACTTTTGTAAAGCGCTCGCTGCAGTCGTGCTCAACGACGCAACCAAAGTGAAGTGGGTGCCACTTACGTCGCAGGCTCGGCTCTCTGCGCTGCAGTCCGGTGAAATCGATGTGCTCTCGCGCAACACGACGTTCACCCTCACGCGCGATGCGTCGCTGGGTTTGAACGTGACCGCGCCGCTGTACTACGACGGCCAAGGCTTCATGGTGCCAGCGAAATCAAAAATCAAAGACGTGCGGCAACTCAAAGGGCAAACGATTTGCGTGTTGTCGGGCTCCACTACGGAAAAGAATCTCGCCGACTTCTCGCGCATCAATAATCTCGGCTTCAAGCCGGTCGTGTTTGAGTCGCTCGATGGCTTGAAGGGTGCGTATTTTGCCGGCCGCTGCGTTGGCTACACGACCGATGCGTCGGGGCTCGCGTCCACGCGTAACGCGGACGCGAAGAACCCAGCGGATCACGTGATTCTGCCCACCCTCATTTCAAAAGAACCGCTCGGCCCGATGGTGCGACGCGGCGACGACGAATGGTTCGCGATCGTGAAATGGGTGATCTACGGCTTGCTCGAAGCCGAGGAATACGGCATCACGCAGGCGAACGTTGACGCACAAAAAACCGGCTCGCAAGACCCGGCAGTGCAACGCATTCTTGGCGCTTCGGAGGACACCGGCAAACTGCTCGGTCTTGACCGCGATTGGATGGTACGCGCGCTTAAGACAAGCGGCAATTACGGCGAAATGTTCGAGCGCAATCTCGGCCCGAAGACCTCAATTGCGCTGCCGCGCGGATTGAACAATCTGTGGAACAAAGGCGGGCTAATGTACGCGTATCCGATTCGGTAACTCGGGCGCGACAGCAGCACGCGGTGACTATTGGCCGAGGCTAATTAGCCGCCGTGCCGCGGGTCTTTCCCCTGCACGATGTGGATCACGTACTCACTGATGTTTTTCGCGTGATCTGCCACGCGCTCGATCGCTTTGGCGAGGAACGCAACGTCTAGCCCCGCGCCAATGGTGCGCGGGTCTTCCATCATGTAGGTGACCAGAAGGCGCATGATGCGCTCAAATTCTTCGTCAACCGCCATGTCCTTGCCGATTACTTCGCCAGCGGAAATGATGTCGAGCCTTGCGAAAGCGTTGAGCGCTTCTTTGAGCATGTCTTGCGCGAGCAAACCAATTTGCTTGGCTTCGTTCAAGCGCAAAATTTGAAACCGCTCCGATGCCTGAAACTGCTTCGCACGCAATGCGATTTTCTTGATCTCGTCGCCAATGCGCTCTAGATCGTTCACTGCCTGCATGGTGCACACAATCTGGCGCAAATCTACCGCGGTAGGCTGGCGTTTGGCGATGATCTCCATGCTCTTTCGATCAAGCTCAAGCTGCTTATCGTTCACGCGCTTTTCTTCGCGCACGACCACATCAACGAGCTCCGTCTCACCCGACGCAATCGCTTCCAGTGCGCGTTCGAGTTGCGCCTCAACCATGCCGCCCATCGCGAGCAAACCGCTGCGCAGGTCTTCGAGTTCGAGTTCGAATTGTTTTGACGTATGTTCCATTAACCAAACCTTCCGGTGATGTAGTCCTCTGTGCGCTTATCTCGGGGCTTCACAAAAATCTGAGCAGTGGGCGTGAACTCGATCAGCTCGCCCAGATACATGTAAGCCGTGTGCTGTGACACGCGCGCAGCTTGCTGCATATTGTGCGTCACCATGACGATGGTGTAGTCGCTTCGCAGTTCGCTCACCAATTCTTCGATGCGCGCGGTCGAGATGGGATCGAGCGCCGAGGTCGGTTCGTCGAGCAACAATACTTCAGGTTTGACCGCGATGCCACGTGCGATGCACAGCCGCTGCTGTTGCCCACCCGAGAGCGACAGCCCGCTTTGATTGAGTTTGTCTTTCGCCTCGTTCCACAACGCAGCCTTGCGAAGCGCCCACTCAACGCGATCCGTCATTTCGCTCTTCGAAAGGTTTTCGTAGAGCTTCACGCCAAACGCGATGTTGTCGTAAATCGACATCGGAAACGGCGTCGGCTTCTGAAACACCATGCCGACCTGGCCGCGCAACGCGTTCAGGTCTTGCTTGGGATTGAGCACGTTGGTGCCGTTAATCACAATTTCGCCTTCCGCGCGTTGGCCGGGGTAGAGCGAATACATGCGGTTCAACGTCCGGAGCAAGGTGGACTTGCCGCATCCAGACGGACCGATGAATGCCGTCACCTGTTTCTCGGGGATGTTCAACGTGATGTCACGCAACCCTTGAAAGCCGCCATAAAAGAAATTGAGATTGCGAATCCCGATCTTCGTGGCAGTAAGGTCTGCAACATTCGTTTCGCCGAGACTGACTTGAAAGGCCATACTAATTTCTTCTTGCTATCGCGACTTCGGTGATAAAGCCGCAAATTGAACGATTCACCGACTACTGGTGCTTTTGGCGGAACAATGTTCGCGCCACGATATTGAGCAACAACACTGCCAACGTGATGAGCAGCGCACCGGCCCACGCCAAGCGCTGCCACTCTTCGTACGGACTCATCGCGAACTGAAAAATAACCACTGGCAAGTTTGCCATCGGCGCGTTCATGTCGGTGCTCCAGAACTGATTGTTTAACGACGTGAACAGTAGCGGCGCGGTTTCTCCAGATATGCGCGCAAGAGCAAGCAGCACGCCGGTCACGATGCCGCCTTTGACGGCTTTTAATGTCACCATCGTCACCACGCGCCACTGTGGCGCGCCGAGCGCTACAGCGGCCTCGCGCATGCTGTTAGGAACCAGCAGCAACATCGTCTCTGTCGTGCGCACGACCACGGGTACCGCAATGATCGCCAACGCGACGGCACCCGCCCAGCCCGAATAGTGCTTCACGTTAGCCACGATCAAGGTGTAAACAAACAAACCAATCACAATCGATGGCGCAGACAAAAGGATGTCGTTGACAAAGCGCGTGGTCTTCGCAACCCAGCTGGTGCGATCCACCTCGGCTAGGTATATCCCGGCCAGGATGCCAATGGGCGTGGCCACAAATATGGCCGCGCCGACGATCATCAGACTGCCGAAAATCGCATTGGCCAGTCCTCCGTCGGAACCCGGCGGTGGCGTCATCTGCGTAAACATCGCAGGCCCAAACGCGGCCAGACCCTTGCTAAATAGCGCGAACAAAATCCACAGCAGAAACGTCATCCCGAACAGCATGGTGCCAACGGACATGACTAAGTTGAAGCGATTGACCCAAACGCGACGGCGATAGATCGGGTTGTCGGGCGTGGCCAGTGATGTGTCGCTCATGTGCGTTTGCCTTCCTTAGCGGCCAGTGACGAGAGCATCCAACGTGACAACGCCAACACAATGAACGAGAGCATGAACAAGGTCAGGCCCAGAGTGATGAGTGCCGACATGTGCGCTGGATCGGATGCTTCGTTAAATTCGTTGGCGAGTGAGGACGCGATGGAGTTTCCCGGCTCAAAGAGTTTGGCGGAGATGTTGTACGCGTTACCGATCACGAACGTCACCGCCATCGTCTCGCCGAGCGCACGGCCTAAGCCCAGCATGATGCCGCCGATGACGCCGGTTTTTGTGTAAGGCAATACAACGTTCCACACCACTTCCCACGTCGTTGCGCCGAGGCCGTACGCCGACTCTTTGAGGATCGGTGGCGTGGTGTCGAAGACGTCACGCATCACCGACGCGATGAACGGGATCACCATTACCGAGAGGATCACCCCAGCGGTGAACACGCCGAAGCCGTTTGGCGTCCCCTGAAACACGGGGCCGACGAGCGGCAGCTTGCCCAAGGTATTAATCATTAGCGGCTGAAGCGTCTCAGCGAAGAGCGGCGCGAAGATGAACAAGCCCCACATGCCGTAGATGATCGACGGAATCGCCGCAAGTAGCTCCACCGCCGTGCCTAGCGGCCGCTTAAGTACAGGTGGGCACATCTCGGTGAGGAATACCGCGATGCCGAAGCTAACAGGTACACCGATCACCAGCGCGATAGTGGCCGTAATGATCGTGCCCCATAGCGGAGCCATACCGCCGAACAAGCTGCGAACCGGATCCCAAACGTCGGTCACCAGAAATTTGGGGCCGGTCTGTGTGATGGTCATCCACGAGCCCATGATGAGCGAGCCGATGATTCCCAGCAGCGTCACTAAGACCAGTAGCGCGAAAAACTGCGTAGTGCGCGCAAACAGTTTGTCCTGAAAGGCAAAGCTATTGGACTTGCCTGTGTTGCCCGTATCGGTTGTCATTTTTTCTCCGGCTCTTTTAGCTGCACACTACGATCTGAATGCACAGCTAGAAGAGCGCGGCACCGTGAACCCAACGGTTCAAAGTGCCGCACGCAATCATCTAGAACACCGCTTTACCGCCAGCGTCCGTGATCTTCTTCCATTCCGCTTGGATGAGCGAAACGGTTGCTGGTGGCAGTGGAACGTACTCCAGTTCCGATGCGGATTTGCCACCGTTTTTCAGCGCCCAATCGAAGAACTTCAATACTTCGCGGGACGACTCAACTTTGGCGGGTTTGGCGTGCATCAGAATGAATGACGCACCGGACATCGGCCAAGACTTCTCGCCGCCCTGATCGGTCAGGACCACCGCCATACCGGGCGTTCCCTTCCAATCGGCTCCAGCCGAAGCCGCAGCGAAGGCACCTTCGGTCGGTTGTACAAACTGACCTGCTTTGTTCTTCATCGCGATGTGGTCAAGCTTGTTCTTCTTGGCGTACGCGTATTCGACGTATCCAATCGAGCCTTTGATGCGCTGCACGTACTGAGCAACGCCTTCGTTGCCTTTTCCGCCCACACCCTCAGGCCAAGAAACGGCCGTGCCTACGCCGACTTTGCTTTTCCACTCGGGCGAAACTTTAGCCAGATAGTCTACGAACAGAAACGTTGTTCCCGACCCGTCCGAGCGGCGCACCACCGTGATGGGGCCGTCAAGCTTGAGGCCAGGGTTCAGGTCGGTGATCGCTTTATCGTTCCACGTCTTGATTTTGCCGAGGTAAATGTCGGCCAGCACGGGGCCGGTCAGCTTCATTTCGCCGGGTTTCACCGAGTCCATGTTGGTCACAGGTACGACGCCGCCGATGATGGCCGGGAACTGCACGAGGCCGTCTTTAGCAAGTGCGTCAGCCGCCAAAGGCATATCAGACGCGCCGAAATCTACGGTCTTCGACTGGATTTGTTTAATGCCGCCACCGGAACCGATGGACTGGTAATTCATGGCCACGCCCGTGGCCTTCTTGTACTCATCGCCCCACTTCGCGTAAATCGGGAAGGGGAACGTTGCACCAGCACCGGTGATGGTGGTCTGCGCGCTAACAGACGCCGCGACAGCCATCAACGCTGCGCCAGCAAGTAACTTAGTCGAGAAATTCATATTTAAATCCTTGTGTGACTTCTCAGGGGAGGAGGAGAAGGTGAACCCTTCCCTTTTTCTACATCCGGAAGTTTGGCAAGGATTTGTTACAGCCATATTTCAGCTGGCGTCATGGCTACCGGGGGCGCGTCTTTGACTCGGTAGGCGACGACTTGGCGTCGCTCGGTGCCACGGGGAAAGCGCGGCCGAGTCCGCGCCTACAACTACGGAGCCGTCTTCGGGTGCCGCAGCGCGTGCGAGATCGCGGCGCGCATGTTTGCGGCTTGCAAGTCGCTTTGCGGGAGCAACGTGTCCCCACGGGCGAACGCGTAGGCGAGTTCTTGAATCGCCTGCGGGTGATCAAGGTAGGCCGCACGCATGTACCAGCGCATGGCTTCGCGTGGGTCATGGTCAACGCCTTCGCCGTGGGCGTAGCCGTTGCCGAGCAGGTACATGGCGTCCGGGATGCCGCGCTCTGCAGCAAACTGAAAGCGCTTCATGGCGCTCGCGTGGTTCATGGAACCGCCGTTGTTTGCGCGCTCAATCAAACCAAGGTAATACGCCGCTTGTGCGTTTTGCGGGTCGACACGCTCAAACCACCCGCGTGCTTTGATGTGATCCGGCGCGACGCTTGGTACGCCGAACAGCCACGCTTTTCCCAACGCGAGCATCGCGCGTTGATCGCCTTGTGCTGCGGCGCGCTCCAGCCAGTTCAAACCCTGCTGTACCGCAACAACATCCGCGCGACGCACCAAGACTTCGCCCACGGAGCGCTGCGCTTCGACACTGCCCTTCTGTGATTCAACTAACAAAGCCGTCAGAGCGTCTGCGTCGCGCCCAGCATCGGCGTGCATGCGCAAACGATCGATGCGCGCAAGGTCATGCTGTTCGTAAAGTCGATGCAGCAACGCTGAATCGAGGGGGCTCTGTTCGGTGGCGGCGGTGTCCTCGATTGCGCGGCGCTCCATCGAGGCTGCGGTCGAGCAAAAGCACAGCGCCAACGGCACCGCTATAAGTGTGGCGAAACCTGGTCGAGAGCGGATACGCATGCGGTCGGCTAGGCTGCTACTTTGACAAATCCACCTGGTACACGGCAAGCCCCCTGCCGTCATCCGCTTTG
>DAINAJ010000006.1:0-3266 GCA_036733505.1 Casimicrobium sp. | reverse complement strand
CTACTTTGACAAATCCACCTGGTACACGGCAAGCCCCCTGCCGTCATCCGCTTTGAACACGCTCACATTGTTCAACCCTGCCGCAAGCGCAACGGGCAATTTGTTTTGTGCCGATTTGAATGTAATCGGGCCGGCCGTCGTGACTTTTGTGAAGTGCCAGCTTTGCGCTGAACCATGTTCTTTGCGCGTGAGTGCCTTTACGTTCTTGATGTACTGAATCAACACGTCGCGGTTGGTGTCTGGTGAGGCGATGACGGTTTTGGTGCCATCTAGGCCTGGGAAATTACCCCCGCCGCCTGCGCGGTAGTTGTTGGTGGCGACGATAAATTCGGCAGTGGGCGAAACCGGCGCACCTTTGTAATTGAGGTTCTTGATGCGGCTGCCTTGTGGTTGCGTCACGTCAATTTCGTAGCTGAAATCTTTGTTCGTGATCATGTCGAAGGTGTAGCCCGGTGCCGTGCTCACAAGAGATTGGTCCGAAGTGAGCTTCGGGTCGATCTGGCGGAAGCGGCGTGCTGCGGCTTCGAGCCAGGCCTTCAGCCCGTCGCCCGTTACTTTCACGGCGTAGAGCGTGTTCGGGAACAAATACAAATCAGCAGCGTTATTTATCGCGATGTCGCCAGCTGCGACGTCGGTGAAATCCGCGCCGCCTGCAAAGCCCGTTTTGAAGGGTGATGCAGTGGAGAGCACTGGAAGCGCGGCGTATTGCGGTAAGTTGGCTTTCACGTAGTTTGCGACGTAGTCAGTCTGCGCCATGTTGACGATTTGCAACGCAGAGGTGTCGCCCACATCCACGAAATACGAGGTCATCGGGAAGTCGCTGCGACCAATTGGCGTCTTCACATATTTGATCGTGGCGTCGTGCTCGGCGGCGATGGCTTTTGCAACGCTCGGCAACGGTTCGACAAACGATTTGTCAGCGTTTTGAATCGAACGTGCCTCAACGACAGTTTTCGTCTTGTCGACACTCCAGCGCCCGTCTTTGGCGACGAGACCCAACGAAATCACACCCAGCGTTTTGCCCCAAAAGTTAGCCATCACCGTGGGCACGCCGTGTACCAAGCCTTTAGTCTTGTCGACGCCGGGTAAGTTAAATTGCGGCAACGTGCTGGTTGCGTTGGGGAAGACTTGATGCGAATGGCCGATGAGCATCGCGTCCACACCGGGCACCTGCGCAACGTGCCAGTTCGCGTTTTCGAGCGACGGCGTGTATGGCGATGCGTCCAGGCCACCGTGCGAAATCACCACCACCAGATCCGCGCCCTGAGCTTTCATTTCCGGGATGTATTTCTCAGCGAGTTCTTTGATGCCGTCGGTGTAGATCACGCCGTCTAGCCAGCGTTTGTCCCAATCAAGAATTTTCGGGGGCGTGAATGCGATCACGCCCACTTTGAGTGGGGCAGAAATCGGTTTTCCATCGGCTGTTGTCGCCTTCAGCACTCGTTCGAGAACGACGTACGGCTTAAACAACGGTTGCCGATCTTTTACCGACAAGACATTCGCTAGCACCAACGGAAAGTTTGGTCCTGCGCAGGGCTGGGCGGGAATTGGGCGCTCAGCCGTTCGCAGGTTCACATTGAAACGATTGCCGGTGACTTGCGAGAGAAACGACAACCCGTAGTTGAACTCATGATTGCCAATGCCGCCCGCGTCGTAGCCAAGCTCGTTCATCACCTTGTACATCGCAAGCGTTTCGCTGCATGGCAGTGGATTGACCTGCGCTTGATAGTCGGACAAGGCGGTGCCCTGAATGGTGTCACCGTTGTCGAAAAGCAGTGTGTTGGCGAACTGTTTGCGAGCCTCTGTGATTCGCGCCGCAACGCGCTCAAAACCCACGGTTTTATCTTCCGCGAGCTTGAAGTAGTCGTAGCTCAGGATGTTGGTGTGCAAGTCGGTGGTTTCTAGCAACGCCAGTTCCGCGCGGGAACCGTCCGCAACGCGCGACACACCCGCTGTCGCGGGCACGACGTTGGTGGTTGGGGCATTGGTGCAGGCGGCTATTGCGGTCAGTAGCGCTGCAGAAAGAAGGAGGCGTGGCGTTCGCTTCATGTCTAGTCACCTTGAAAATAAAAAAGGCCGCGCAAAAAAGTGCGCGGCCTGTTCTGTCGTGCGTGATCGCGAGACTAGAAGTCCGCGCTCAACGATACGGAGAAGCTGCGTGGTGCGCCCAAGTAGTAGAACACGGTGCCGCTAGAGGCGATCGTGCCGACTGCTTGTGCGTTTACGACGCTACCGGAGCTTGGCGTGCGGTACTTGGTGTTGCCGATGTTGCTGACGTTGAGTTTGAGCTTCGGGCTCTTGATGAAGTTCATGTCAGCGAAGGTGTAACCGGCAGCGAAGTCCGCCGTCGTGTAGCTCGGCACTTCTTCATCGTTCATGATTGTTGCGTACTGACGGCCGGTTTTCTTCGCCTTGATGCGCGCGTAGAACGGACCGTTTGAGTACTGCACCGACAGGCCAGCCAACATCTGCGGCGTAAGCGGGAATTGCTTACCGTAGGTTGGGAGCACCTTGCCCGCGCTGACCGCGAGATCGTTCAGTATGCGGCTCTTTTGCGCTGTGAGCGACGCGTACGCGGTGATACCGTTGATCGGCGCCGTACCCACTTCCAATTCCAAGCCGCGGTTACGAACGCTGCCGGCGTTCGCATAAAAACTGCGGTTGAGGTTTGGATCATAGGCGTTGGCTTGACGATCTTTGAAGTCAGTATTGAAGGCGGTCGCCGAGAACGTGATGGTCTTGCCTTGGAAGCGGTAACCCACGTCGGTGTTGACCGATGTTTCCGCTTGGACATTGCCAACCACTTGCGGGGCGTTGGTGGCCGCCACAGTCACGTTGGTCCCGGGCGCGAAGACAAAATTCGGCGGGGCGCGGAAGTTTTTGCCTGTGTTGGCGAAGACTTGTTGCTCACGATCTAAGTAGAAGCGCACGCCGATTTGTGGCAGTACGGCACTAAATTTTCGTTCGAGTGAATAGCCAAACTGCGAACCACTAGCCTCACTTGGGAAATTAGTGAACTTGCGGGTGATGCTAGGTGCGCGTACGCCGACGGACAATAAGCCGCGGTCGTTCATGAAG
The DNA here is from genome assembly GCA_036733505.1 of Casimicrobium sp. Taxonomy (GTDB): domain Bacteria; phylum Pseudomonadota; class Gammaproteobacteria; order Burkholderiales; family Casimicrobiaceae; genus Casimicrobium. The sequence continues at coordinate 188 of DAINAJ010000006.1, read as the reverse complement.
CTAAAGCTGTCAGCTGCATAAACCTGATACGAAGGGCTGACCGTGAGCCAGTCGCGTGACTGGTAAGGTGAGCCATCGGGGCGCAAAATGCGACCGTCGCGCAACCAAATATCCGAAGGGTTGCCGTCGGCATCGACGCCAACCGCTGGACCAAATTGGCGGTGTTCCGCGCGTTCAAACCAGAAGCC
>DAINAJ010000005.1:13947-47925 GCA_036733505.1 Casimicrobium sp. | reverse complement strand
TATTGCACGGCCAGCGCATCGGCATTGCGGGACTTGGTGAAATCGGCGGACGCGTAGCGAATGTCGCCAAAGCGTTCGGCATGGAAGTCGTAACTTGGTCGCCCAACATGACGCAAGAACGCGCAGCCGCTAAGGGCGCGACATCGGTATCGTTCGACGAACTCGTTGCCACTTCGCACATCATCACCGCGCACCTCGTGCTCGGCCCCACAACGCGCAACCTATTCGGAGCCGCGCAGTTCGCTGCGATGCGTCGCGATTCGATATTCGTGAACACCTCACGCGCGGGCCTCGTCGACGAAGCGGCGCTCGCCACCGCGCTCAAAGCAGGCCGCCCGGCAATGGCCGCGCTCGATGTGTTCAGTGAGGAACCCGTACCCACGACGCACGCGCTCGTCGGCCTACCCAACGTCATCCACACGCCGCACCTTGGCTTCGTGTGCGAGCCGGTGTTCCGGAAGTTCTACGGCGACGTGGTGGAAGCGCTGACATTGTGGCTTGATGGGAAACCATTGCCGCGGGTGCTGGCGGCGTAGACGCAACCGCGTGACATTTGGCTCCCCGCTCGCTGAGAAAAATCAACGTAACACTGTCCGAAACTCGTCGCGCATCGCCACCCCGATCGCGCCTTTGGTAGGCGACGACTTGGCGTCGCTCACTGGTGCCAAGCGCGGCCAAGTCCGCGCCTACAGCGATGCGACAACGGGTTACTCAGCGCTGCTGCCGCAAGGTCATGTCGGCCGCGCGGAGGCGCGCCTTGCCTCTTTTGCGAAGCAGTCGCGGCATATCCATGAGTAATGTAGAGCGCAAAAACCCGTTTTCGCGGAAAATTAAGGGTTTCGCGCCGTGGCGGCCCCTGCGCCAGCCCCGTCGCGCCCCTTTCGAGCAATAAAAGCAACGACGATGACCACTCCAGACACGACCACCGCGGCGCCAGCCCAAGACGAAAACCACATCATCGCCGAGCGCCGCGCGAAGCTGACCGCGCTGCGCGTCAGCGCTGAAAAAGCCGGCACCCACGCCTTCCCGAATGACTTCCGCCGCGAACACCTTGCGGGCGATTTGGCTGCGGCCTACGGCGAAAAATCGAAAGAAGAACTCGAAGCGGCGAACGTCACGGTAACCGTCGCGGGACGCATGATGTTGAAACGGGTCATGGGTGGCGCATCGTTCGCCACGGTGCAAGACATGTCGGGCCGCATCCAGCTCTACATCAACGACGCAGGTGTCGGAACTGAAACGCATGACGCGTTCAAGCATTGGGACATGGGCGACATTCTGGGCGCGACTGGCACCGTCTTCAAAACGCAAAAGGGCGAGCTTTCGATCAAAGTGCAAAAGCTTCGCATGCTCACCAAATCGCTGCGTCCGCTGCCTGAAAAATTTCACGGCCTCACCGATCAAGAGCAGAAATATCGTCAACGCTACGTTGACCTGATCGTCAGCCCCGAGACGCGACGCACCTTCGAAATTCGCTCGAAGATGATCGCGTTCATCCGCAACTTTTACGTGCAGCGCGGCTACCTCGAAGTCGAAACGCCAATGATGCACCCGATCCCCGGCGGTGCAGCGGCGCGCCCGTTCGTCACGCACTACAACGCGCTCGACCAGCAGATGTACATGCGCATCGCGCCGGAGCTTTATTTGAAGCGCCTCACCGTCGGCGGCTTCGAAAAAGTCTTCGAGATCAACCGCAACTATCGCAACGAAGGCACCAGCACGCGGCACAACCCCGAGTTCACGATGCTCGAGTTTTACGAGGCGTATCAGGACTACAACTACCTGATGGACCTAACCGAAACGCTGTTCCGTGAATGCGCTCAAGCGGTGCTCGGCACGACGACGATTAAGTTCGGCGAGCTCGAAATCGACCTCGGCAAACCGTTTGATCGCCTGACGATGGCGCAGGCGATTAAGAAGTACAACCCGCACTTCACCGAAGCCGAGTTGAACGACATCGAGTTTCTGCGCAACGCCGTGAAGCGTGCGGGCGAAGAAGTGCGCCCGACCGACGGCCTCGGCGTGTTGCAGCTTAAGCTCTTCGAAGCCAACACCGAAGAGAAGCTCATTCAGCCGACCTACATCATGGCGCACCCGACAGACGTCTCGCCACTCGCGCGCGCGAACGACGCGAACCCAGCCGTGACCGACCGCTTCGAGCTCTTCATCACCGGCCGCGAAATCTGCAACGGCTTTAGCGAACTGAACGACCCCGAAGACCAAGCCGCACGCTTCCAGGCGCAAGTCGCCGCCAAAGACGCAGGCGACGAAGAAGCCATGTTCTACGACGCCGACTACATCAAAGCCCTCGAATACGGCCTGCCACCCACAGCAGGCGAAGGCATCGGCATTGATCGCCTCGTCATGCTCTTCACCAACTCGCCGACGATTCGTGACGTGATTTTGTTTCCGCAGTTGCGGAAGATGGATTAGGTAGGCTAGGTGGATCAACCGCGCCAGCATCTTGCTTAAAAACGCTTCGACAATCGTGGGCAATTTCTTCGCTGAATCGCAATATTTCGGGCGCTCCACAATCGACGAACAAGATTGTGAATTGATGTTGTGTGTCGATCGGGATGTCCCCAACGAGGTGATGGTTCACTACTGGACGCGAGAAATTACTGAGGCAGTGCTGCTGGAATTCGTAGACGCCAGTCTGGACGACGCTACACTCCGTCCGAAACAGTGGTTTACCCCGAGCCAAATTGGCTCCATCCAAATAGCACAGTTTGATGAGGCAACTAGGAAACGTCTAGCCGGGTACAGCGTGCGCCTAAGGCGAACAGGCGCTGGATATGTGGGTGAGTTGTTGCACGAGTCTGGCAAGTCGGCGCCTATTACTATCGATGCACCAATGAATTTGCGCGTCAATGCCACGCCCTGCAACACTTGGCAAGACCTGAAGAAATGGGCAGATAAGTTGCGCGGATCAGGCCATGTCTACAGAGGTCATGGTCAGAGCCAGTTCAAGCTCAAGAGCTCATTTCATCGAACTGAACGCGCTCGCATAGAGAGGTTCATTGCCGACGTCGTACCGCGCTTCCATAGTCACGCCGAAGCCGTGTTGCGCACTCGGATCAATCTTCAAGACGCGCGCGATATGGCAATGCTTATGGGATTGGCCCAACATCACGGCCTGCCCACACCGCTACTCGATTGGACAGAATCGCCGTATGTTGCTGCATTTTTCGCTTTCACCGACGCCATAGCGAATAAGAGTTCGGGCGCGACACACGTGCGGATCTACTCACTGGCTAGCGCCTTTTTGTCGAGATGGAACACACCTAACGTTACCTTGGACTTTGTCGTGCCTTACGTTGTGCCGTTTAGGGTGTCACCCTACCTGAACGACAGAATTTATGCTCAACGTGGGCTGTTTCTTGTCTCCAATGTCGTTGATCTTGAGTCATACGTTCTTTCAGTGGATATGTCCGCCTTGCAAGCGGTCGATATTCCTATTACGTGTGCAGACGATGCGCTTGACGACCTAGCTCACATGGGAATCACGCATGCGTCGCTGTTTCCCGGGCTCGACGGTGTCTGCCGCACTCTAGCTTACGAAATGCGCCGCCCTTAACCCGGTAAGTGGGCAACCGTGTGCGCATGGACCGTTGCTAACGTACCTTTCTCCTACGCACATGGATCGCGGGTACGGGGTGCACAACTTAGATGCTGGAAATCACACAGACGCATCCCGAAACGCCCTCAACACAGAATTGATTCGCGTCTGATAGCCATCGCCTTGCGCTTTGAACCATTCGAGAACGTCTTGATCAACCCGCAGTGAGATTGCAGTCTTGGTGGCGGCCGGCTGCAAGCCACGGCGCACAACGCCACGGACGATGCGGCGCACGGCGCTATCGGGATGTTCGTCGGTCGGCTTCGCCGCGTCCGACGCGTCATTCAATCGCGCCCAGTCAGTTTTAGAGCGCGATTTCACGGTAGTAGAGATCGGTTTCGCGGCGCGTGGCTTTGCGGAACGAGATGATGCGGATTTCATATTCATTTTTCGTGTGGGCGATAAAGGCTGGCACGCCATGCCGCCGAGAGGATATGAGGCGCCGTCGTTCGCATGCGTCAGATTGTACGTACGCATCGGTGGCGATCGGCGCATGATCTGATCTCGTGACGATTGCGACGAAACGACATTGGCGACCGGCGGATCGCCTTTCGGCATCCGCCCTACGATTCGGAGAGAACGCGGTCGTGCCGGTAATATTTGCTGATGTACGCGCCTCAGCACACAGTCGAATCCTTCCTCCGCCAAAACGAACTTCATCACATCACGCCGTTAAAGGTGTTGGGGTTGTTTGGTTCGCAGTTGCGCTCGGCGCCTTTGCGCGTTGCGGATGACGCGGCGTATTTGCTTTGGTCGAGGCGGGACGCGAGTCAGTATGACAGCGCGAAGTATCCGACGGCCGACGTGGTGTTTTATCCGGCGCTCGCTGAAGCCCCCACTCCTGCGATGTTGGAGGTGTGCGCTCGCGCGATTTTGGATGAGGCGCGTGGGCGTACGTTCGTCGTGAAGACGATTGAGACGAGGTTGCTGGATGCCTTGCGTGTGGCCACTCCGGCGGCACGCTTCAACTACGAGCGGGCGCTGTGTACGTTTACGGTCGCGGGCGACGCTGCGGTGCAATCGCCTACGGCGGTCAGCACGAATGCGTCGCATCAGATTCGCGCGACGACAACGATAACGGACGAAGCGCAGCCCTTGCTCGATGCGCACAATGTGTATAGCGCGAGCGAATTGCAGACGATGTTCGCGGACGGCAATGGGCGTTGCCTTGTGAGCTTCGATGGCGATCGTGCAGTTGCGGTGGCGCTTAGTTTTCCTAACTCGCCTTCGCTATACGAAATTGGGTCGTTGTATGTTTCGCCCGCCGCGCGGCGTTGCGGCCACGCGAGCGCGTTGGTGCGCGCGGCGTTGGCTGATTTGGCTGCGCGCGGGCTTGCGGTGCGGTATGTGGTCGACGCTACGAATGCGCCTTCGATTGCGTTGGCGGAGCGATGTGGCCTCCGTGAGGTTATGCGCTTGGAGCATTGGCTGGTAGCCGACGCTTGAGCGGTAGATCGGACGGAGACAAGCCGCATTACCGTTCGCTCAAAGGGTAGGCGACGACTTGGCGTCGCTCCGTGCGTCGGGGAAGCGCGGCCCAGTCCGCGCCTACAAATTGGCTAGGTGACCACTATCGACATATGTCCGCCGCGTTCATGGTTCGACGGGCTCACCACGAACGGACCAAAGTGCGTCAACCCGATTCGTCCACCCCGCGTTAGCTCCCCGCCGCTTGAGGAATTCACTTCAACGCGCTTTTCTTTTTTGGAGAGTTACGATGTTTCAAGAATCACGTCGCCAATTTATGGCTGGCTCCGCAAAGACTTGCGCGCTCGTGGGCGCGCTCGGTGTTGTCGGCGGTGCGCAAGCGTTTTCGGGCGCTGCCGCAGCGTCGGGCGCGGTGGATGCCGATTTGTTGCATGCGTTGGGTACGCGCATTGGGCTTGATGTGGCTGCTGCGATTGGCGAAGGCGAAGCGCCGTTGACGGTGTCGTATCTCGACGCGGCCGGTCCGTCGATTGACCCGCTGCGCGAAGGCATTGAGCACGCGTTGCGCCTGCATTCGGATTCCCCTAGTGTGTGCAACGAAGCGGCAGCACCCTACGCGAGCGTGCTCGGCGTGGCGCTTATGCACAACCCCGCAACGGGCCGCAGCGCGCGCGTCGAAATCTTCCCAGAATCGCTCAGCCAAATCGCGATGATTCAATCGGCAACCGGCTCCGCGAGCTTGCAAAAGCAAGCTGTGATGTCGGCCCCTGCGGATGGGTTTTATCGGGTGACGTACGTTGGCTAAGTAGCGAACGTGGTGGTGGGCACAGGGTGCCCACCCAACACTGTTCGTTTAAGCAATTTGTAGGCGCGGACTCGGCCGCGCTTCCCCGTTGCACCGAGCGACGCCAAGTCGTCGCCTACCCTTTCAGTGCCACCGCTAATCGCGGGCAAGCCCGCTCCCACAAGGACGAGAGGCTACGCGCCGTTGACGATACTTAACGCCAACGCTTCCGCCACGCGAATGCCGTCGATGCCTGCTGACATGATGCCGCCTGCGTAGCCTGCGCCTTCGCCTGCGGGGAACAGGCCGCGCACGTTGAGGCTTTGCAGGTCGTCACCACGGCGCTTGATGCGAATCGGTGAACTGGTGCGCGTCTCCACCGCGGTGAGCACCGCGTCTTCCATGAAAAATCCGGGGATGATTTTGTCGAACTCGGGCAGCGCTTCGCGCATCGCGACGACGGCGTAATCCGGCAGCGCTGTGGCTAGGTCCGTGAGTTTCACTCCCGGCTTATAGCTCGGCTCAACGCTGCCGAGCGCGGTGCTCGCGCGACCCGCAACGAAGTCACCGACGAGTTGCACCGGCGCGTCGTACGTGCGACCGCCGAGTTCATACGCGCGGCTTTCCCATTGCTGCTGAAACGCGATGCCAGCGAGCGGGTGGCCGGGATAGTCTTCCGGCGTGACGCCGACGACGATGCCTGCGTTGGCGTTGCGTTCGTTGCGCGAGTATTGGCTCATGCCGTTGGTGACCACGCGGCCATCTTCTGACGTTGCCGCAACCACAGTGCCGCCGGGGCACATGCAAAAACTGTAGACCGAGCGACCATTGCTCGCGTGATGCACGAGCTTGTAATCCGCCGCGCCGAGAATCGGGTGCCCGGCGCCCGGGCCGAAGCGCGCGCGGTCGATGAGGCCCTGCGGATGCTCGATGCGAAAGCCGATTGAGAACGGTTTCGCTTCGATGTAAACACCACGATCGAAGAGCATGCGGAAGGTATCGCGTGCGCTGTGGCCGATGGCCAGGACGACGTGATCGGAGGCAATGCGCTCGCCACTATCCAGCACCACGCCGCGCATTTGACGACGGCCGTCGGCAGCGACTGGTTCGTCGATCACGACATCAATCACGCGGCTCACGAAGCGAAATTCGCCACCGAGTGATTCGATCGTGGCGCGCATGTGCTCCACCATTTTCACGAGCCGGAAGGTGCCGACGTGCGGCTTGCTGACGTACATGATTTCGTCCGGCGCGCCAGCCTTCACAAACTCTTCGAGCACCTTGCGGCCGTAGTGCTTCGGGTCTTTCACCTGCGTCCAGAGTTTGCCGTCGGAGAACGTACCCGCGCCCCCCTCGCCGAATTGGACATTTGATTCCGGATGAAGCTCGCGCTTACGCCACAGATCCCACGTGTCTTTCGTGCGTTCGCGCACGGCTTTGCCACGTTCGAGAATGATGGGTTTGAGTCCCATTTGCGCGAGCACGAGCGCCGCCAACATGCCGCACGGGCCGAACCCGATCACGACAGGGCGCGTGTGTTTGTGCGCGTCAATCGCGGGGGCGTTCGCGACGAATTTGTAGCTGGTGTCGGGCGTCGCGAGGATGTGCGGGTCGCGCTTGAAGCGTTTGAACACAGGCAACTCGGAGCCCTCGCGCAGTTCCACGTCGAGCGTGTAGACGAGTTGAATGTCCGCCTTCTTGCGCGAGTCGTAGCCACGACGAAACACCGTGAAGCGGATGAGTTCGTGGGGTTTGATGCCGAGCCGCGCGATGATGGCGGCGGGCAGTGCGGCTTCCACGTGATTGAGCGGAAGCTTGAGTTCGTTGATGCGCAGCATATGTGCGTGTCCTAGATCAATGGGCGGAAAGTTAGTCCGCAAGGACGTGATGTTAACTGCGGGCGCTGACGCTACGATTGCAAATTCTTATATATAGCTTTTAGGCATTAGCGACCAACTGGCGGTCATTTCCGGGGATTTTATTACTTAGTCGACATACGCACTTTTATGATTGCTAACCCCGTTCTACAGTCGTTTTAAGCATAAAGTCATTTCACTGCCGAGGGCGAGCACCAACTTACCGAACTTAAGCGAGACGAACAATTTTTCGCCACAGATTTACACAGATAAACACAGATTTTGCGAGCGCGTTGCGATAGCGGCTGCTTCGTAAGTATCTGTGTAAATCAACTGACTCATCTGTGAAATCTGTGTCAAAAATCACTTACGTGCCACTTAACTTCGGTGCATTGCCGAGGGCAATGCCAGCCCTACGCTCGATTCTGCCGCGCAGTCAGTCCATATCGAGCCAGCAACGCATGGAATGACTCAACGCTCACGAGCGGCGCGAGCAGCGGATCGACCTGCACTTCGGCGAAACCGCCTTCGTGCGATTCTGCTGCGAGTGTGAGCCATTTCATGGACTCTTGCGTTTCGCCCAGTTGCGCGTAAACGCCCGCGAGCGCAGAAGGATTGGTGCGTTCGATGTCGCTGCTGCTGCGCACGGCGTTGGCGATTTTTTTCGCCTGGCGCTTGTCGCCGTCACGTGCGGTTAGGATCGCGAGCGCGAGGCGTGCGCTGGCTTCTTCGGGATCGTGTTCGATCACGGCATTGAGCTCGTTGCGCGCGGCCTCGTATGCGCCGCACATGGTGAGCGAACTCGCGAGCGAAATGCGCGTCGCGGTGCGCTGCGGATATTCGGTCAGCAAATCGAGAAACACGCGATTGGCGTCGTCGAACTCGCCCGCGAAGTAATACGCCACGCCACGGTTCGCCCGGATCGCGGGAAACAACGGGTCCACCTCTTGCGCTGCGTCGAGATGCCCGAGCGCTTCTTCAAGCTCGCCGCAATACGCTGCCGCCGTGCCGAAGAGCATGTGCACAGTCGGCAAGCGCGGGGCGAGCTTACGTGCTTCAAGCAGCAGTGCCCGCGCCGCAGGAAAATCGTATTCGTAGTAAATCTTGTCGGCGGCGAGATTGATGTACGCGCTCGGCTCCAGTGGGTCAATCTCCAGCGCGCGCTTCGAAGCTGCACTGCCGATTTGAAATGCAACGTCCGGCGTCACTTGTTCGTACATCGACAAATTGCCCATCGTCGCCGCGAGAGCAGCATGCGCCACTGCGAAATCTGGCGCGGCGTCGATTGCGGTTTCGAGCAAAGCGCGCGCTTGCAAATGTCCGTCTGCTGTGCCCAGCGCGCCAGCGCGTCGCGACTGCACAAACGCATCAGACGCTTCGCGCGACACCCCTGCGAAGCCCTTACGTTGCACCGGCGCGCTGTATTCGCCAGGCAACAAATCCGCGAGGGCACGAACGCAATCGTCACGCATCTTTCGACTCGCGCGGTCGACGAACTCGGCGTCACTTTCGTTCGGCAAGCGCGAGTAACGCTGACTTCCCATCATGTGGCCGTAAGGCGCTGAGAGCAGCATCGTGTGCACATGCTGTTCGTCGTCCATGCGCACGATCCGCGAGGAAAGCACCGCTTGCGCATTCACGCGCCGCGCCGAATCAAGCGGCTCGTCGTCCGCCACAGCTCGCGCCGAGCGCGAACCGAGCACAGCCAATTGCAAGAGCGATTGCAGTTCGCCAATCGTTGATTCAAAGAGCAGCGTCGCAAATGCGTCGTCGCGACTCTCGCTGACGAATGGCAGAACTAGTAAGCGCGGCGCGACGAGCTGTCGCGCGCCAAGCGCGACGAACTCGGGAACGTAGCGGCCCTTCGGCAAATCAATGCGCACCTGTGGCGGCGTCTCGAACATGGCGTAGTGCTTGACCAAACGCTCGCGTAGCCGACTCACGTTTACACGAACAATCGGGTCGCTCTTGGGGTCATACGTCGACGGGTTGCGCTGAAACACCTCAATGCCAATCGACATCTCGCGGAGCGCGCCGTCGTCGTTCGCGAGCCGTCGCTCGACCAAATAACGCAGCAGGCGCAAGTGGCTCGGCGAACGACGCAAAAAATCGCTCGCGAGCAGGCGATCAAGCTCACTTTTGATCAAATTGTTGTCTTGCGCGCTCATCGATCAGCTTTCGTTTTCATGCAGCGTACTTTAGCGCTGAACTGCGTAAAACCGAGCGCCTTTGTAACGACGTGTTACCTCAATGTTTCGCGGCGCTCACAAGGTCACGGCGCTGACCGGTACGTTGCTGACAAAGCGGTGGCGCATGCCTTGCAAGCCAAACGTGGTCAACACTTCGTCCAGTCTCTCGGCAGCCGCTTTGCGCGGAGCGTTCTTGAACTGCGCGATGATGAGTTCGTTTTTCATCGAATGCTCCCAGCCCACAAGCTCGGTCACTGTCACTTTGTATCCGTGGGCTTCGAGCGCGAGGCAGCGCAGCACGTTGGTGATTTGGCTGCCGAATTCACGCGTGTGAATCGGGTGTCGCCACAACTCGGCTACGCTCCTGCTCGCGGTGGTTTCGCCCTTTTCGTTGCGCAAGTGCGCGGCAACCTCGGCCTGACAACACGGCACGAGCACGATGAACTTTGCACGCTTCTGAAGTCCGAAACGCAGCGCATCGTCGGTTGCCGTGTCGCACGCGTGAAGCGCTGTCACGACATCCACCTGCGCGGGCAATTTGTCTGAAGTCATGGCATCGGCCACTGACGCATTGAGAAACGCCATCTGCGAAAAGCCTAGTTTTTCAGCGAGTTTCACCGCACCGTCGACCAACGGTGCGCGCGTCTCAATGCCCCACACTTTATTGCCCGCGTACTGCGCGGCGATCGCTTTGAAAAACAGGTCGTAGAGGATGAAACCGAGATACGACTTGCCCGCGCCGTGATCGACCAACGTCACACCGCCGCGCTCAGCCAGCACCTGCGCAAGAAGCGGCTCGATGAACTGTACGAGGTGATAAACCTGCTTTAACTTGCGGCGCGAGTCCTGATTCATCTTGCCGTCGACGGTCAAGATGTGCAGCGCCTTGAGCAACTCAATGGATTGCCCAGGACGAATTTCGGGGGCAACGGTGGCGTCTGCCGCAGGGGCTGTCTTTTTCTTTGTCATGCGACCGACTTTACACGAACCGAAAATTTGTAGGAGCGCTCTTCGACGGGCTCAGGACAAAAGGCGTTGCTGCGACCAGACACTCACGTCAACATTGCCGACACGTAATCACCAATCGCCAGCGAACTCGTCAAACCCGGCGACTCGATGCCAAACAAATTCACGAGCCCTCTTACGCCATGCACAGCAGGCCCCTCGATCACAAAGTCACGTGCAGGCTCGGCCGCGCTATTTATTTTCGGGCGAATACCGGCGTAACCGAGCTGCAGCGCACCGTCCGCGAGTGCAGGCCAATACTTGCGAACCTCGGCGTAAAACGCGTCACCCCGTTTCGGATCGACCAATAAGTCGTCGGCAGAATCAACCCATTGCACGTCAGGCCCAAACTTCGCTTGACCGCCCAGATCGAGCGTGAGGTGTACGCCCAACCCCGCTGCTTGCGGCACCGGATAAATCAGTCTCGTGAACGGTGAACGACCCGACAAAGTGAAGTAATTGCCCTTAGCAAAATACGCCGTCGGAACGTGCGTAGCAGCGAGACCGGCGAAGCGGCTTGCGAGCGCGGGCGCGTAAAGCCCCGCGCAGTTGACCACGCGCTCCGCGAGCAATTCAGTGCCATCGTTCATCACCAGTGCGATGCCGTCACCACGTACAGTGGCGCTAGCGACCGCCGCGTTGAACGCCACCATACCGCCGGCGTTTTCCATGTCACCTTGCAAACTCAGCATCAAGCCGTGGCTATCGACGATGCCGGTGCTCGGCGAATGAATCGCGGCGACACACGCGAGGTCAGGCTCCATCGCTTGCGCCTCACGCTTCGTGAGCAAAACGAGGTCGTTCACACCGTTCGCGGCGGCCTTGTCGACGATCGACTGCAATTGCGGCACTTGGTCGTCGCTCGTAGCAACCAGCAACTTCCCGCAACGCTTGTGGGCAACGCCGCGTTCATCGCAGTACCGGTAGAGCAACGCTTTACCGGCGACGCAAAGCCGCGCTTTGAGCGAACCCGCAGCGTAGTAAATGCCCGCATGAATCACTTCGCTGTTGCGCGAACTGGTACCGGTGCCGATGGCATCTGTCGCTTCGAGCACCATCACTTCACGACCCACTAGCGCGAGCGCACGCGCGACCGCAAGGCCGACCACGCCAGCGCCGATGATGATCGTGTCAACGCGTTCCATGTGATGCCCGACGCGAACTACCGAATCACCTCAAGACCACCCATGTATGGCCGCAGCGCTTCGGGCACAGTGATCGAGCCATCGGCGTTTTGATAATTTTCGAGGATAGCGACAAGCGTACGCCCCACGGCCAAGCCCGACCCGTTCAACGTGTGAACCGGCTCGTTCTTTCCCGCGGCGTTTTTGTAGCGCGCGCTCATACGGCGTGCCTGAAAACCTTCGCAATTCGAGCAGCTCGAAATCTCGCGATACGTGTTCTGCGCAGGCAGCCACACTTCCAGGTCGTACGTGCGCGCGGCAGTGAAACCCATGTCGCCCGTGCACAAAAGCATTACGCGATAGGGCAAGCCGAGCTTTTGCAGAATTTTCTCGGCGTTGCCCGTCATTTCTTCGAGCAACTCATTCGATTCCTCAGGCTTGGCGATGTAGACCATCTCTACCTTGTCGAACTGATGCTGTCGAATCATGCCGCGCGTATCGCGTCCGTAGCTGCCCGCTTCCGAGCGGAAGCAGGGGGTGTGCGCCGTCAGCCGCATAGGCAGTTTCGCAGCGTCGACCAACGTGTCGCGCACAAGGTTTGTTAGCGAGACTTCGGCTGTGGGAATCAAATAACGATTCTTCACTTCGCCGCCTTCTTCCGAAGGCATCGGCACTTTGAACAAGTCTTCTTCGAACTTCGGCAACTGTCCCGTGCCCGTCATCGTCTCTGCGTTGACGATGTACGGCACATAACACTCCGTGAAGCCATGCTCGTTGACGTGCGTGTCCAACATGAACGCGGTCAGCGCGCGGTGCATGCGTGCAAGCTGCGCCTTCATCACCGTGAAGCGCGCGCCAGAGAGCTTCACGCCCGCTTCGAAATCGAGCTGCGCACCGGCATTCGAGCCCAGCGCCTCGCCGAGCGCGACATGGTCTTTCACCTCGAAATCGAAAGCACGTGGCGTACCCCAGCGACGTTGCTCAACGTTCTCTTCGCTGTCCTTGCCCGAAGGAACGTCCGCTTGCGGCACGTTGGGCATGGTCATTACCAGCGTGTTCACGCGCTCTTGAATCGCGGCGAGCGAGGCTTCGGTTGCCTTCACTTTTTCTGGCAAGGCCGCGACTTCCGCGAGGAGCGACTGCGCCTTCGTTTCGTCTTTCGCGGCCTTGGCTTGGCCAACGGCTTTGCTTAGCGTGTTCCGCTGTTGTTGCAGCTCTTGGGTTTGGATTTGCAGCGCTTTGCGCTCTGCTTCGAGAGCCTCAAATGCCGCAGTGTCGATGATGAAATTGCGCGCCTTCATTCGCTCGGCAGTCGCGGCGAGGTCGTTGCGCAGAAGGTTGATGTCAAACATGATGAATACTCGTAAAGGTAGATTCTGGAAAGGGAAGACACGAGCGCACGATCGCCGATGCGGCGCGCGCGCGAACTAAAAACGGGGGAAAGAAAAATTGTCCCGCCTAGCGGGAGCGAGAGGAGCGGCTGAAGGCGCCCTGATGAACGAACGCACCCACACGAAGCGCATGCGGCGCGATCGCGGTGGTTAGAGGGGCGTTAGGTTTGTTCATGCAGGAAATTTTACCCACAAATTCGCCAAGCGCATGGCGCAACGAACGAACGCTTTGCGTCATTACAGAGGCAAAGTAGCGAAGGAGACAGTCATGCCCAAGCAACTATCCGGCGCGGTCGGCATCGGTGGCCGCAATGCGCCAAACGACGTGGCCGTCGTGCAATACCTACTCGATTGCGTGCCGGCGTCGCGCGGCGGCCCCGCGCCTGAATTGGTAATCGACGGTATGTGCGGCCCGAAAACGTCCGTCGCGATCCGCAATTTCCAACGCGCTAACGGATGCCCGCAAGATGGACGAGTAGACCCCGGCGGGCCGACGTTTAGAACCTTGGCGACCTACGACCCGTACCCCAACCAGTCGCTGCCTCCGATGGGTGCGCCTCAAGGCAAAGGCGGCTATGGCCCGCAAGGCAAGACCGATCCGTCCGGCAAAACGGGCTTCGGCCCTAGCGGCAAGCAAACGGGATACGACCCGAGCGGTAAGCAAACAGGGTATGGCCCCAGTGGCAAGCAGGCGGGCTACGACCCTTTCGGCAAGACCGGTTTTGGGCCGGGCGGCAAGCAGAGTGGCAACGGCCCGTCAGGCAAAAGTGGCTTCGGTGGCAGCAACGATCCGTTTGGAAAATCGGGCTCAGGCCCGGGAGGAAAGTCGGGCTTCGGGCCTGGCGGCAAACAGGGCGGCTACGATCCGTCAGGCAAGAGTGGCTTCGGAGGTGGCAACGACCCCTTCGGAAAGTCTGGATTCGGTCCCGGCGGCAAGTCGTCGTGGTGACGTGCTGTGCAAGCTGAGGACGCGTCCGCAGCGTTTTCTCACCTTCCGTATGACCTCGCGGAAGCACCCGCGTTTGTGCGTGAAGTACTGATACCGGGTGGCCCGTACGCGCGTCCGGCGATCGCCGCCGACGCAACGCGTTTTGCGCTCGAAGTGCGCGACTCCGCCATCCATCGTTACGGCGTATTCGCTGCCGAGCGCATCCCGGCGGCGCAGCAGGTCATTGAGTACACGGGCGAGCGCATTTCGTACGCCGAAGCTTCGCGCCGTAGTGTTCGTCCATACCTGTACCTTTTTTGGCTGACGCCCGGCCTGCTGATTGATGGTGCCGTTGGTGGTAGCGGCGCCGAGTACATCAACCATTCGTGCGAGCCGAACCTCGAAGCGAACGTCGCGGATGGGCACGTCCACTTCGTGAGTCTGCGTGACATTGCGCCAGGGGAAGAATTGTCGCTCGACTACAAAGTACGCGGCGGCGCGCCAGATATGCGTTGTCACTGCGGCGCGCCTTCGTGTCGAGGTTTTATCAACGAGGCCTGAACGGTTTCGCCACTGCGCGAGTTGGAACTAAAACGCGCTGTCTGTCGCGCGCGCGCTCTCGTGCCAGCCACCGAGCGCGCGATGCGACAGCCATCCCATGAGCACGAAAAGAAGCACGCCCGTCGCAGCGATCAACGCGAGCGCGGCGAACATTCGCGGGATGTTTAGCTGATATCCCGCTTGCAAAATTTGGTAGGCCAAACCCGTACCCGTTCCACCCGTGCCTGCGACAAACTCGGCAACGACTGCGCCGATCAGCGACAGGCCCGACGCGATGCGAAGGCCGCCGAAAAAATACGGCAGCGCGCTCGGCACACGCAGGCGAATAAGCGTCTGCCAGCGAGAAGCGCCGTTCATCCGAAAGAGACTTACAAGGCCCGGGTTGACGCTGCGCAGGCCGAGCGTAGTGTTGGCGATGATTGGGAAGATGGCGACAATGGTGGCGCAGATCACGAGCGAGAGCGTGGGGCTCTGTACCCAGATGATGATGAGTGGCGCGATCGCGACAATCGGCGTGACCTGCAGTAGCACGGCGTAAGGAAAAAACGCGGTCTCAATCCAGCGGCTCTGCACAAGCGCGAACGCCACGGCAACACCTAGAACAACAGAGCAAACGAGACTCAGAAACGTCACCTTCAACGTGACCATCAACGCGCCACTCAAGAGCGCCCAATCGGCCACCAACGTCTGCGCAATCCGCACCGGGCTGGGCACCAGAAAGACCGGAATCTCGAACGCAGTCACCCACCACTGCCACAAACCGAGCAACACAATCGCGACGATAGTAGGCGGTAAAAAGCGCTTCATGCCAACGCCTCATCAGCATTAGTCGACGCCGCCAAGAGCGCGTCTTGCAGGCGTTTTGCATACGTCGCGAATTCAGTAGAGACGCGAAACGCGTCATCACGCGGCACAGACGGCGCGATCGCCAGTTCATCAACCACGCGACCGGGGCGCGCTGTCATCACCACGACGCGGTCCGACAAGTAGACCGCTTCGTGAATCGAGTGCGTGACGAAAACGACGGTTAAGTCACGTTGCCGACGCAGGCGCAGGAGCTCGTCGTCGAGCCGATTGCGCGTGATCTCGTCGAGTGCGCCGAAAGGCTCATCCATCAGCAATAACGTCGGCTCTGTGACCAAGCTGCGCGCGATGGACGAACGCATTTGCATACCGCCTGAAAGCTCGCGTGGATAAGCCTGGGCGAACTTTTCCAAACCCACCAGTCGCAGCGCATCGCTCACGCGTGCGTCCGCTTCCTCTCGCGCAACGCCTTGCAAGTCCAACGGCAAGCGCACATTGGCCGCCACACGCGCCCAAGGCATTAGCGTTGCTTCTTGAAACACGAACGACACGCCGCTCGCCGCGGGTGCGGCGCCAGTGCCACGGACGTTACCCCAGACTCGCACCTCGCCCGCACTGGGCGACAGCAATCCGGCGATCATATTCAGGAGCGTGCTTTTCCCGCAGCCTGAAGGCCCGAGAAGTGTCACCACTTCGCCACGATGCACCGCTAAGTTCACAGGCAACAAGGCGCGCGTACCGCTCGAGTACGTCTTCTCGGCGCCGAGAATTTCGACCGCAGGCGCGGCCGTCGTCAACATATCACGCAAGGTTGCAACGCAGGGCGCGCTAAGGCATCACCTTCGAATCCTTCACGAACCGATCAGTCCACGCGTCGGTGAACTTTACCTTCGTTGTGTCGATCAATTTGTTCGCGACCATCATGTCCCACGTTTGTTTCATCCGCGCTTCGGTGATGATGCCGATCCCGAGCTTCGCGGCGTCCCCACCATCAACGATGCCCATTTCCTTGATCTTCGCGAGACCGTACGCGAGCAGTTCGTCCGTCATCGCAGGATTATCCTTCTTGATGAGCGCGTTCGCGGGTGCGGGATTCTTCAAGTAACTCTTCCAACCTTCGGCCGAGGCCTTCACGAACGCTTCGATCATCTTCGGATTGCTGTCGATAGTTTTCTTGAGTACGGTGATCGTCTCGGTGTACGGCGGATAGCCCAAGTCTGCGAGCAAGAAGACCTTCGCGTCCTTGATCCCGGCCTTTTGCACCGCGAGCGTTTCCGAGGTTAAGTACCCCTGCTGCGCTGCGTTCTTGTTCGCGACGAACGGTTGAACGTTGAACGTGTAGGGCCGCGTTTGCTCGTCTTTGAATCCATACTTTGCTTTCGCCCACGGCC
The DNA here is from genome assembly GCA_036733505.1 of Casimicrobium sp. Taxonomy (GTDB): domain Bacteria; phylum Pseudomonadota; class Gammaproteobacteria; order Burkholderiales; family Casimicrobiaceae; genus Casimicrobium. The sequence goes on along the minus strand of DAINAJ010000005.1, from coordinate 30,845 downwards.
ACCAATTGGTCTGGCCATCGGTCGACACTAGGATCGTCTTGCCCTTTAGATCCGCGAATGTCTTGACGTCGTCGTGGGCGATAACAACGATTGGGTCCTTCTGGAAAAACGTGCCGACGCTCACGGCCTGCACGCCCTGCTCCCAGGCTTTGTAGTTCTGGATGTCAAAGCCCATGAAAATGTCCACGTTTCCAGCCGCAAGGAGCTGCAGACCGTTTAGCTGCGGGCCCCCCATTTTGATCGTGACGTCGAGGCCGTATTTCTTGAACGTGCCTTCCGCGAGCGCTTGATACAAACCGCCGTGTTCCGCTTGCGCGAACCAGTTGGTTTGGAAGGATACTTTTTGCTGAGCATGCGCAGCGCCCGCAAAGCTAATGCCTGCGAGCAACGCGGCTGCGAGTGCGAAAGAGCGTTCAAACATGGCGTCACCTGATACAAAAAATCGTCTTTTGATTATCACTGTTCTTTCGGCGATGCAGCGAAAAAACCGGTGTTGCTTCCGTTAATGGCTTTTTGGTTGAATCGACCGGTAGGCGGTCCTTTCGCGCATTTTTTTACTACAGTCGACTTATAGACAAAAATAGGTGCATCGACCGTCTAGCTGTCGCTTGTGGCCAAAAGCTATATATCCCCACCACATCAATTACGTATGATGCATCCATGAATGACGCAATCGCCTCTCCGCACGCCTCTTGGTCCAAACGTATTCTCGCGACGCTACTCTGGGTGACAATGGCGACGCTATTTGCCATCACCGGGTGGATCTTCGCCGTGAAGCCGATTGCGGTGGCCGTCGGAAATTGGCGCGTTGCGACGGACTACCAATCCGTTACCGGTGTCGTGGTGACGCAAACCGCGAAGGCTGGTGATGGCTCCAGCTATAGCTGGCGCGCTGTGCGCTATGAGTTGGGCGGCAAACAGTATGTGGCGGAACGCCTGACGGTGCTGGACGAGGACGAACTCGATGAACCGGCCAACGCCGCCGTTTCGAAACACTTGGAGGACGCACAACGCGACGGCAAACCCGTAACAATTTGGGTCAGTCCTCGTAAGCCCGCAATCGCAGTTGTTTCGCGCGACCTGCCCCTCGCCGCGCTCGCGCCGCGCCTTCCGATGGCGTTGGGCTTCGGGTTGATAGCGCTCGCGGGCATCGCAGGCGCGCTAGGCGCGCTCGCAAATCTGCCCTATTACCGCAATCTTTTCGACGCCGTGGGCATCTGGGGCTTTGGCGCCGCGTGGAGCGGATTCACGTTGCCGATGTTTATGATGGTGGCGCGAGAGCCGCAGAAAGAAATGGTCGCGCTGGTGTTCGTCGGGCTCTTCGCATTAGTCGGCTGTTTGTTGCTGTGGGCCGCAGCAACAATGACCCTCAAGGGCACCGGTTCGACATTTGCAGACACCTCAAAACAGTCCATGAACTCGGGCGCTCGCGCCGCCGCAAGATCGGGCGCGCAACGCAAACCAAAGAGTACAAAAGCGGGCGTCAAGCGCGGCGGACTCGGCGGGCGTGGCAGCGATTTCGACAAGGATTGACACGCTGGGAGGCGCGAACTCGGTCGCGCTTCTCCGGCGCACGGAGCGACGCCAAGTCGTCGTCTGCCGGTTAGGCGCGTGGCACTAAGAGCTGCACGACAACATCGAGCACCCGGCCTTCGTGCGTGCCCAATCAGGGCGTTTGTCGGCGTAAATTTCGCGACCCGGTTGATCGTCGTAAGGCTTACGCATTACGCCTAGCAGTTCCGCGATTTTTGAGTAATCCCCCGCATGCGCGGCGTCGATGGCTTGCTGCGCGAGATAGTTGCGCAATACGTATTTCGGGTTTGCCGCGTTCATGCGACTGACGCGCGCGGTCTGCTGCTCGAACGTTGGGTTTTGCTCGGCGACGAGCGCGGCATAACGCGCAAACCACGCGGTCCACTTTTCACGTGCTTGCTGCCATTGGCCATCGAGGTAGAAGGCGTTTTGCAGTGCTTCGGTGCTTTCGGCCGTCGCCAACGCACGAAAGAAAATCGTCATGTCGATTTCACTTTCCATAAGCAACGCGAATGCCGCGTCCATCACATCGCCTTCAGCGTCCTGCCATTGGTACAGCCCGAATTTTTCGGAGTACACACGGTTGATCGCAACGCCGTATGCCGTCTCGTACTTTTCGAGCGCGGCCTTTAACGAAGCGGGGTCGATGCCGAGCGTAGACAGCGCGTCGCCAAGCCGCGCGAGGTTCCACTGCGCGATGCCCGGTTGGCGACCAAAGCAGTAGCGCTTGCCGCCAGCGTCAGTCGTGTTGGGCGTCCAGCCCGGATCAAAGTCGTCGACCCAACCGTAGGGACCGTAGTCAATGGTCAGACCGAGGATCGACAGATTGTCAGTGTTCATCACACCATGCACAAACCCCACGCGCATCCAATCGGCGATGAGCTTAGCTGTGCGCTCGCACACGTCTCCAAACCAAGCAAGAATGCGCTCGTTCTCGTCTGTGTACCCTTTTGCAATGTCGGGAAAATAATGCGTAATCGTGAAATCTACGAGCTGACGCAGAAGCGCGGTTTCGTTGCGCGAAGCGAACAATTCGAAGTGGCCGAACCGAATAAATGTCGGCGCAACACGGCACACAATCGCGCCGGGCTCAAGCGCGGCATTGCCGTCGTAGAACATGTCGCGCTCTACTTGGTCCCCGGTGAGCACGAGCGACAGCGCACGCGTCGTCGGAACGCCAAGATGGTGCATCGCTTCAGAACACAGATACTCGCGAATCGAAGAACGCAACACCGCACGACCATCGGCACCGCGCGAAAACGGTGTGCGTCCGGCGCCTTTGAGTTGCATTTCAAAGCGGCCATTCGAAGTCACTGCTTCGCCCAGCAAGATCGCGCGACCATCACCCAATTGCCCTGCCCAATTGCCAAACTGATGTCCGCCATACACAGTGGCGTAGGTCTCCATTCCATGTAACACACCGTTCCCCGAAAGCGCAGCAATCATTTCCGGGGCATGCATTTCCGCCTCGCTCACACCGAGCATCAGTGCGACTTCAGATGAATACGCAATCAACTGTGGCGCAACGACCGGCGTCGGAGTGACACGTGACCAAAACGCGCCATGCACTTGACGTGATTGGTTAGAAGAATGGGCATCGCCCGGAAGTAGACCCAAAAAACGGTTATCAAATTTCAGCATGTGATCCCCTGGAAGCGGGGTGGACAAAGGTGGCGGTTGGGTGAAGGGCACATTCTTCTAAGACGATCCCAGCGCGACCGCCAGCCGATCAAAAACGACGCGAATTCGTCGGGCAGTGCGCAATTCGCGGTGGGTGACCAGCCAGATCGGAAAACGCACAGGCGGCACGTCATCGAGGACGCGAACAACGTTGCGCGTGCCGGCAGCGATTTCGTCCATCATGACGCCGATGCCGAGGCCGTGTTGTACTAATTGCCAGTTAACCACTGAATTCTCGCTAACGGCAGAAAAGTTGGCTTCGTTGAGTGGCAGACCATGTGCACGGGCGTACTCAAGAAACCCACCCGTTCGATCTGCGCCAATAAACCGATGCGTCGCAGCCTCTGCGGCCGTGCGCGGATGACCGTACCGAGCCACCCAAGCTTCGGACGCAAAAAAACTGGCCGTGACTTCACGTACGAGCCGCCCAATGAGTTCGGGCTGCTCTGGTCGTACGTGCCGAATAGCGATGTCGGCCTCACGACGGCGCAAATCCGCGATAGCGTTAGACGAGACAATCTCCACTACGATCCCGGGTGCCTCCGTCTGAAGGCGCGCAACGATAGGCGGCAAAATGTATGCGGCAACGACGTCGGTCGCCGAGATTGAAACGAGCCCCTCGACCGCCTGCGTTTGGCCTGTTGCCGCAAGCGACAACTCGTCTGCCGCCGCGCCCATCGTGCGCGCGTGCTCCAGAAGCGCAAGGCCAGCATCGGTCACCTGCAAATGGCGCCCCACACGCTCAAACAAGGTGATTCCCAGCTGCCGCTCTAGCGCGTCGACTTGCCGGCCGAGTGTGGGCTGACTCAACTCAAGCCGGCGTGCGGCCGCCGAGAGCGAGCCGGTTTGAGCCGTTTCAAGAAACGCTCTGAGGTGATTCCATTCCATGCGTTTTTGTATGATCGTAGTGCGTTTTAGGATGTTATCGATTCCCTTTTGCAAACTTATCATATCGGACATGGTGTGCGCGACACGCCTCGAAACCGCATCAAAGGAACGTTACATGCCAATTTCAACGCCCACGGATCCAACTGGAAGACTCGTCGCCACCTCGCAAGGAGAATCCGACTGGCTCAACGCGCGCAAGGCGCGCTTTTGGGATCGTTCGGCAAGCAAGTATGCAGCGAGCCAGATTGCCGACCTTCCAGGTTACGAGCAAAGCGTTGCGCGAACCATCAACTACCTCGGGCCATCCTACGATGTGCTGGAAGTTGGCTGCGGAACAGGCAGCTCCGCGCTGCGCCTCGCGACGTATTGCAGCAGTTACCGGGCGACCGACGTGTCAACCGAAATGATTTCAATCGCCAGAAAAAAGCTAGCCGCCTCACCCAATGCACGACTACAGTTTTCAGTTGCAGACGCGGAGGCTTCGCCCGCAGAGGTCGGTAAGCAATATGACCGAGTACTCGCCTTCAACGTCTTGCACCTAGCCGACGATGTTGACGACATGATCGCAGGCTGCTCAGCGGCGCTGCGGCCAGGTGGACTCTTGATATCGAAAACACCTTGCCTACGCGAAATGAACTGGCTCATTCCCAATGTCGCGGTTCCTCTCGCCCGGCTCTTCGGTAAAGCGCCTACGGTTCAGAATTTAGGTGAAAGAGATTTGCTAGCTGCTATGCAGCGGCAAGGCCTGACCATCGTAAACGTGGAACGCCACGGCACACGGGGTCGAGATGTGCGCCCCTACATCGTTGCGCGCAAACCCGCAGCCACAGTCGTTCCAAGTATGTGACGACGCGCACCAAGCCCGCGCCGACCTTTCAACTGCGTCTGAGACGCATAAGCAGCGTTCAATCGGCGCGGATGGATCTCGCTGCTTCCTCGTATGGGGCGAGGCGCAGCGAACTCATCGATGCGTCGCTAAGCGCTGATCAGCGCATTCACCCGCTTGACGTACGCCGCAGGATCATCGGGCAGCCCGCCTTCGGCAAGCAACGCTTGATCAAACAGAATGTGCGCGAGGTCGTCGAAATGCGCAGAATCAACGAGCTTTTTCACGAGCGGATGATCGGCGTTCACTTCAAGAATCGGCTTTGTATCCGGCGCTTGCTGCCCCGCCTGTTTGAGCATGCGCGCGAGCTGCGTGGACATGCCGTGATCCTGCACCACCAAGCACGCCGCAGAGTCGACGAGACGCGTGGTTACACGCACGTCTTCGGCCTTGTCTTTGAGTGTGGTTTTCAGTCTCTCGAGCGTGGGCTTGAACGACTCAGCGGCTTCCTCGGCGGCTTTCTTCTCGGTTTCGTCTTGCAGCTTGCCGAGATCTACCGCGCCCTTGGCGACCGATTGCAACGGCGTGCCGTCGAAGTCCTGCATGAAGCCTAGCGCCCATTCGTCGACACGATCCGTCATGAGCAAAACTTCGATGCCTTTTTTCTTGAAGAGCTCAAGCTGCGGGCTGCTCTTCGCGGCTGCGAGCGTGTCGGCGGTGATGTAGTAGATCGCGTCTTGACCTTCCTTCATGCGCGCTTTGTAGTCGGCGAAGCTCACGCTTGCCGTGTCGCTCGTCGTCGACGCGAAACGCAACAGCTTCGAAAGTTTTTCGCGATTGCCAAAGTCTTCGCCCAAGCCCTCTTTGAGCACTGCTCCGAACTCACCGTAAAAGCTCGCGTACTTCGCCTTTTCGGCCTCGTCGCCACTCGTCGCCAAATCATCAAGCATCGTCAAAACACGACGCGTATTGCCTTCGCGAATGGATTTCACGTCGCGACTTTCTTGCAGCAATTCGCGCGAGACATTTAGCGGCAAATCCGCCGAGTCCACCACGCCCTTTACGAAGCGAAGATACGCGGGCATCAGTGCCTCGGCTTCGTCCATGATGAAGACGCGTTTCACGTAGAGCTTGATGCCCGCTTTCTTGTCACGGTTCCATAGGTCGTGCGGCGCCTTCGTCGGTATGTAGAGAAGCTGCGTGTACTCGGTTGCGCCTTCAACGCGGTTGTGGCTCCATGCCAGCGGCGCTTCGCTGTCGTGTGCGATCTGTTTGTAGAACTCTGTGTATTCCTCGGCCGTAATGTCTTTCTTCGCGCGCGTCCACAAGGCGCTCGCTTTGTTCACGGTTTCCCACTCTCCGGTGGCGACCATGCCTCCGTCTTTGCCGTCCTCGCCGTCTTTCCACTCTTCTTTTGGCATCACGATCGGGAGCGAGATGTGATCCGAATATTTGTTGATGATCGATTTGATGCGCCAGCCGTTCGCGTAATCGAGCGCGTCGTCGCGAAGGTGCAGCGTGATGCTTGTGCCGCGCGTCTCGCGGGTGATGCTTTCAACTTCAAAGTCACCCGTGCCGCCGCTGATCCAGCGCACACCTTCGTCCGCCTTCAAACCCGCGCGACGCGACTCAACGGTGATCTTGTCGGCGACGATAAAGCCCGAGTAAAAGCCCACACCAAACTGTCCAATCAATGAGCCCTGCTCCTTCGCGTCCGCCTTCTGCGACGCCTCCAGTTTGCTCATGAAATCGCGCGTGCCGCTCTTGGCGATCGTACCGAGATTGTCGATCGCCTCTTGCTCTGACATTCCTATGCCGTTATCGGCAATGGTCAATGTTTTCGCGTCTTTATCGAACGAGACGCGCACCTCAAGCGTCGGCGAGTCCTCCCACAATGCACCGTTGGCCAACGCCTCAAAGCGGAGCTTGTCGCAGGCGTCGGACGCGTTCGAAATCAATTCGCGCAGAAAAATTTCTTTGTTCGAGTACAACGAATGCGTAACGAGGTGCAGTAGTTGCGCAACTTCGGCTTGGAAGGAAAGAGTTTGTTTGCTCATGATTTGATGGATCTTCTGGGGTCAACGTAACGAAACGATCGCCGCGACTTTGCGCAGCATTGCGCGTTACATCGGGCCGAATTGGCGCTTTTCAAGAGTCGAGCGCCGTACGGTCGTCCGCGGCTACTCCGGCGCGGCCGCGAGCGCGGCCGAGGCGCGGCTGCGCGAGCGTTCGCTATGCAACATGTAAAGGCCCGCGCCCGCCAGCAGCGCAATCCCGCCCCAAGCGAGCGCGTTGGGCGTTTCGTTCCACACGACAAAGCCGATGATTAGAGCAATCAACAAGCCCGTGTAGCGAAACGGCGCAACAAACGAAATTTCGCCGGAACGCATCGCGCTGATCAACAAGAAGTAGCCGCCGCTCAAAAAAACCGATGCGCAAGCAAGCAACGCAACGCTCATTGGCGTTACCGCTTTCCATCCTTGCAATATCGAAATCAAGCCTGCTAACAAAGTCACAGACAGGGCGGTGCCGATAGTGATGAGAATCGAGGGCATGTCCGTGTTGATTTTGCGAGTAAATAAATCGCGCAAAGCATGCAACAGCGTGCCGAAAAGGCAAAGCAGCGCATAGCCATTAAACCCATCCGCCTTCGGCTGCACTATCAACAGCACGCCCACAAAGCCAAGCGCAATCGCGAACCAACGAGCGGGGCCGATGCGCTCACCCATCCACAACACAGCCAGCAGTGCAATGAAAAGCGGCGTCGCCATGTTGATAGCAGTTGCGTTCGCCAACGGGAGATGAAACAGCGCCGTCAAATACACCAAAGTCGCCGACGCATCCAACATCGACCGAATCATCACCGGGCGGTGAAGAATTTCCCGAGCACGCGCACCCGGGCCACGCAGCAAGCCCATCGCATGCGCAATCGCAACGAGCAATACCGTCGCGCAGAGACCGCGAATGAAAATGAGCTGCGCACCGGCAAGCGATTGGCTCACGTATTTCACCAACGCATCGTTCACCACGAACGACGCCATAGCGCCAGTCATCGCGATCACGCCGCGACGATTAGAGGCTTGGCCACGTGTCACGCGCGAGGAACCCGGCTGCTACAAGCGCGCGAACGCTGTTCGGTCTCCACAATGGGAGGCCGGTTACTGAGCGTCGTTGTCAACGTCACGCGATTAGTCGGCGAAGTTTCGAATGTAGGCCTCGATGAGCGCAGGAGCAGTACGGAACGCGTTGTTACCGATCGCGCCTGCCGTCAGGGCGGTGCCGCGAAGGCCGAGCAGATAGCGATGGACAAGCACACCATCCGTGGTGGGGAGCCATCGTCCATCCAAGTCGATATCGAGCAAGTTCTTAACAGAATCGAGATACGTGGCGACAGCACCGACTGTCGGACGCAATGCTCCCGTGTTGTTGATGCCGTCAAGCAACGCAGTCCCACGAATTCCAAGCAAGTAACGAGCGAGGATAAGGCCGTCACGTGCATCACGGACGCCGTCGGCATTTGCGTCAAATGCCGCGACGACGTTGAGCACACCCAACGCCGACATCGGTCGATAAGTGCTGTCGCCGAGGTACGAGGCAGTCAGCGCAACGCCGACGCCAAGCGTATTCGCGACCAGATTGCATTGCCCTAGACCGGCCACCAGAGTGACCGTGCAATTCACGCCCGTCCCTGTAATGGTTACCGAGCCCGTCGCCGTCCCAGATGCGCCGGTGACCTGCACAACGATTGGCGTTGTTTGCCCTTTAACAATCAACGGTGCAACGCTCATTGTCGTTGTGACCGCAACGCCGCCGGTCACCTGAATCACTTTCTGAGCAGACAGCGCAGGATGGTTCGAATCGCCAGAGTATTCAACCGTGATTGTCTTTGTGCCTGGCAACGGAACGGTGGTCGTGCAGGTCGCCGACTGTGCCAAAACTGGCACTGCAACGCATCCTGGAACCACTCCGCCGTCTACCTTGAACGCGACGCTGCCGCTTACCGACGGACCGGGCAACGTCGCCGTCAGCGTCAGTGGATCACCCGCCGCGTACGGCGCAGCACTTGCAACCACGGCGGCGTCGCCCCAAAGGTTGATTTCGGGGACGAACGCATAGGGCTCTGGGCGATATCCGGCGGTCCCCTGCCCGAGTTGCCCTAATTCGTTGTCCCCGACGCACAGAATGACTCCCGTTGCGCGAACGGCGCACAACCTGAAATTCGTCGCTGCGATGGACACGATGTCTGAAGGCATCTGACTTACGATACTCGCCAAGCCGGAAGCTGTCCCGTCAAACATACCGATGCATTGCACAATTCCAGTTTTCAGCGCGCAAGTAAACGTGTCTCCTAGCGCCAAGGCATCAGGTTCCATTGGAAGTCCAGCGGCGGCTCGTGGAGTACTTGTGAAGCCAGGCACGCCGTCAAGTTGTCCCGAAGCGTTACTACCCCAACATTGAGCAGGCGCTCCAAGAACAATCGCGCAAGCGCTGTAGTGCGCAAGATAAACCCGAAGTGTGGTGCCGGCGACTGCTGATACACGATACGGGGCGTTGAGCTGCGATGTCCCTCCGTCGCCCAATTGTCCGTAGGTGTTGTTTCCCCAACACCAGGGCGACGCATCCGCAACGAAACACGTGCTCCATTGGCCCGCGGCCACTGAGCTCACTGAGCCGACAAATCCCTGAATCTGAACTGCGTCTTCAGAAACAAAGCTTCCCGGTCCAGGCTCGACAGCGCCGCCCCACCCCCAGCACCAGAGATCGCCACCGCTACGAGCACAACTGTGGATGTATCCGTTGGATACCTCGTCAGCAACAAGCGGTTGCGCATCCACGGCGCGCACAATGCGTCTGGGCGTCAAGTAGTCTGGTCCGTAGGGTGGAATGCCTTGCCCGCTGCACCACACCTCGCCACCGCTGCGGGCGGCGCACGACATGAGCGGACCCGTTGCAATTTGCATGACGTTGCTCAAACCAGAGAAACCAGGTTGCGCAAACCAGCGCGGCACTTTCGTCCCATCACCCAACTGTCCGGCGGTGTTCGCCCCCCAGCACCCTGCGGTACCGTCGGCAAAGCGCGCGCAAGTACTCGCCTCGCTCGTCGCTACTTGCAACGCCGCTACGGACGTGCCAATTGTAGGTGCGACTTGAAGATTCCTCGGCACCTCCAGACCGTAGCCGCCGAATCGCGCGTCTACGTTCCGACCCCAACACTTTACGCCACCGAATACGGTCGTCACGCAAAGCCCATCCCCGGCACCTGTCAGCCCGACGATGCCTGAAGGCATGCCCGACATAAGTACCGCATTAGCGGAGCCGCTCAGTTGCGAGCCCAAAATGCCATACCCGCCCCTGCCCCAACAGTAAAGACTGCCCGAAATGTGAAGTGCGCAGGTGGCCAGCGACGTGGATACGAGATCGATGATTTGATCAGGCAGCGCTGGGACCGTCGCAAAGTCCCCGTCCGCTTTACACAGCACGCGTGCTAGAGCATCCAGAACGCACAGGCTTGCCTCGGAAGCTGCGATAGCCACGACGCCCAACCCAAAGCCTCCGACCGAAACGGGGGACAGAGTCGTACCCGAGGGAAGATATCGGCCCCAGCCCCAACACCAGATCTCGCCCCCGGTCAATAACGCACACGCCCCCGAATCATGCGCGCTCAACCTTAAGACCGGGGTTGGCAAACCTACGACGTCCACTGGCAGATTGCTTGAAGTGGTTGTCCCGTCGCCAAACTGCCCGAAACCGTTGTTTCCCCAACACTTTACCGTGCCAGACTGAAGCAAGGCACATGAAGTGAACGACGCAGCAACTGTGCGACTTACTCCAGACGACAATCCCACCACCGGCATCGGGACAGCGCTATCCGTGTAATCGCCGGTGCCTAGCTGCCCCGCTGCATTGTTTCCCCAGCACGCGGCTGCTCCGGCTGTGCTCGTAAAACATGTGTGCGCATACCCCACAGCTACACCGGCCGCTGCGCTAATGGCAGGCGTCGGTGGCGGCGCGAAAACGCTGGCGGCAAATGGCCAACATTTGATTTGCCCGGTTTGTTGAACAACACATGCCTGGTTACCCCCAAACGAAACCCGGTCCGAATCCGCGTTGGCGCTGGTGGCAAACAGACTCATCACCGCGAAGACTGCACACGCGTTAAGGATGCGCAGCGCTCCGCGCATCGCCTGATTCTTCATGTTTATTAGTCCTGCCCGTCGAGCCTGTGTTGACCAGACGATTCTATGTGGAACGTTCTCGCATGTAACGCGCGAACGGCGTCGCGACGACCAACAGTCGTGGAGAGCTGCATCGAAGACCTAAGCATGTCCTCGCGGTGTCCGCAATCATCAATGATCATACTGATACAGGTATGCCTCAATGTTTGCTGGTGCGGTGCGAAACGCGTTCGGACCAATCGCGCCTTGTGTCAAAGCGGCGCCGCGTAATCCCAGCAAATACCGAGTAACGAGCAAGCCATCGGTTAATGGGAGTACACGACCATCTAAGTCGGCGTCCCAATCAAATGGCCGCGAGGCCAGATATGTAGCGATTGCTTCCGGCGTCAAGCGCTTGGCGGTGGGTGAGACCAGCCCTTGCGTCAGCGCGGTACCCCGCAGCCCTAGCAAATAACGAACAAGCAGGATGCCATCGCCCGCGGCATCAGTCGATCCGTTGGCATCGAAATCGAGGGCAGACACGACGCTTACTGACGATGAACCTGTGCCTGGTTGGTAGTTAGTGTCGCCGGGAAAACTAATGGTGAGCGCCTGATCTAGGCCTAATTGTGTTGGCGTCAGTACACATTGACCCGTTCCCGCGGTGAGCGTGATGCTGCACGAGGCTCCAGCACCGCTGACAGACACACTTCCTGCAGGAACGCCGCTTGCTCCGGTGAGCGTCACGGACACAGTTTTCGACTGGCCGCGGACGAGCAAACTAGTGCTTGATGAGGTAATAGCGGCGACAGCTGACCCCGTTGACGAGAAGCTTGCTGTCGCGCTCAATGCTGCGTGATTAACGTCACCGCTATACATCGCCAAAACAGTATGGTTACCGGCTGCAGGAGTGCTCGTGGTGCAACTCACTGTCGAACCGGACACTGACACTGCCACGCACCCGACTGCGTCAGCGCCGTCAATCCGAAATGTCACCGTTCCCGTCGACGAAGGCCCCGGAAGGAACGAAGAAAGCGTTAGCGGAGCTGCCGCTAAATGTTGACCTGCCGCGACGGTCAGCTGCATCTCGCCCCACACATTCAGGTTCGGCACCGGAATCGTAGGAAGCGGTCGATAGTCAGCAACACCACGACCAAGCTGGCCCGACTGGTTTGACCCACGGCACACTACAGCGCCACCGGTACGCACTGCGCAGAGTGTGTCACCACGTCCGCCGAACGCCACAACATCCGTCGGCATGCCGGAGATGCTTGCTGGCTGGCTATTCGCGAACGAAGTACCGTCACCCAAATTCCCCCAGCAAGTCACGTGACCACTGGCGAGCGCGCAGGTCTTTCCGTTCATTACAACGATGTCGGATACCGTAGGCGGAACGAAGGGCGCCGCGACCGGTGAGAGGGCGCCGGAATTGTTCCCCGTCCCCAGTTCGCCACTGGCGTTACCACCCCAACACACCGCGCCTCCCGCGTCAAGTGTCGCGCAGGTCGCCGTGTATCCAACAATCACCTTGCGAACCCCAGAACTTAGCCCGGTCGGCTGCACCGGAACCTGTGTAACAGTGGTAGTCCCATCGCCGAGGAGGCCGCCCGAATTGTCACCCCAACACTTGACACCGCCGTTCACGACAGCGCACGCGTGCGACATGCCAACTGACAAGGACGTGACCGTTCCGGACGTCCCAGTGACAGGAACAGGAACCAGTGAACTCGAGTATGCGGCATTTCCCAACTGCCCCGACGAGCCAGACCCCCAGCAATAGACTTCAGACGCCGAACGCGCGCATGTGAAATAACCGCCTGTTCCAACTTCCTGCGCTACGAACGGCGCGCCTGCAATTGCGGTAGGCGTGAACCTGTCAGTCGTGGTGGCATCGCCGAGCGCGCCAACCAAATTTGAGCCCCAACAATACACAGTGCCGGTATTGCCAATGCCGCAAGTGTGTCCGCCGCCCACGCTCACCCCTACGAGACCGCCGGCAGGCGCTGCAACGGGATTGGCGGTCCACCGATTTACAGTTGTGCCATCCCCAAGCTGTCCGTGTCCATTGCGCCCCCAACAAGCGGCAGCGCCATTCGCCAGTGATGCGCAGGACACACCTTCGCGAGTGTCAACAGACACTGCCGCAGCGGCTAGACCCAGCACTGGCCCTGGCGTTGCCGAGTACGCGACCTCTGTGCCACCTCCGCCTGACTGGCCTTCACGCGCATCGCCCCAGCACTTGACCGAACCGAAAACAGTGAGCGCGCACGTGTGCGCCCAGCCTGCCGCCAAAGAGACAACACCAGCCGGTGAAGACGGAAGCACCGTCAAAGGCAAGTTGTACGCGTTCGACCCATCACCCAATTGACCAGAATCACCGCTCCCCCAGCAGCTAATCGCACCGGTAATCATTAGCGCGCACGCGTGGTTGTTTCCGATGGTCAGATCAGCCACACCTGTTTCGAGCCCCGCAACCACTTCAAACAGGTTGCCAACGCTAGAGCACTTCACCGCCGAGGAGTCCGTCACCACGCACGCACGATTTTGCGTGTGGCCAATTTTCACTGCATGGAGCCCGGTTTCGCCCACAAGCCCGGGCGTTTGAGATCCGTCGGCATGCGTCGCGAGCCCCCAGCAATAGACGTCGCCGCCTTGGATGATGGCGCATGTCGACGAGTACCCCGCCGCGACCTCAATGACGGGGCCAGGAAGGTTGATGACCGAAACTGGGGATACGCCCGGTGTTGTTGTTCCATCCCCTAGTTGCCCGTATGCGTTCGCCCCCCAGCACTGCAGGCCGCCAGACACCAAAAGTGCACACGTGTGGCCCGTTCCAGCAGCGACCTTTACAGCCTGTGCGGAAAGACCAAGCACCGCAACCGGAACCTGCGACGGAAATATGGTGCCATCCCCAAGCTGATGTGAATAGTTTGCACCCCAACACTTTATCGTGCCGCCGACCAAGATTGCGCACGTGTGACCGCCGCCAGCGGCCACGTCGGTGGCCGGCCCCAATGTCGCCGTGGTGTTCGTGCCCAACTGTCCCCAATAGCCCCACCCCCAGCACTTGATTCCCCCGGCCGAAGTGAGAGCGCAGGAATGTGCCTCTCCGCTGGCGATTTTCGGCGTCACTGCACTCGAATCACGCGCGCTCGCTGCAAGCAGCAAAGTCACGGCCAACGTAAATGCAAAGCGAAAAAATTGCATGGTGCAAATTCCAAGGGTAAAGAGGGAGCGCGCTCGGGCGCAAAGCTAGGAAGATCATACCTGCGGGAAGATCCGTGCCCATGCGATTAAATCAAGGAAACCCGAATACGAATTGTCTTAGTCGCTCGACGTTACTTGCCATTTCGCACGCGAAGGCCGTCCAGCTTTTCCTTGATCTTCGCCTCCATTCCGCGATCCACTGGCGCGTAAAACCGCTGTGCTTTCATGTCGTCCGGGAAGTAGGTTTCACCAGCTGCATAGCCACCTTCTTCGTCGTGGGCGTAGCGGTAACCGTCGCCGTAGCCTAGGTTTTTCATGAGCTTGGTGGGCGCATTTCTTAGGCGCAGCGGGACCGGGCGAGTGCCGCTTTCAGCGGCGGCGATGCGGGCTTTTTTGTAGGCTTTGTAGACCGCGTTGCTCTTGGCGGCGACGGCTAGAAACACGCAGGCTTCCGCGAGCGCGAGTTCGCCCTCAGGCGAGCCCAAGCGCTCGAACGCGGCGACGGCGGAGAGCGTGATTTCCAGCGCGCGCGGGTCGGCGAGGCCGATGTCTTCGCTGGCCATGCGGATCATGCGCCGGCCCAGGTAGAGCGGATCAGTGCCGCCTTCTAGGATGCGGCAAAACCAGTAGAGCGACGCGTCGGGGTCGGAGCCGCGCACGCTTTTGTGCAGCGCGCTGATGAGGTCGTAAAACTGTTCGCCGCCTTTGTCGAATCGTGCGCGGGCGCGTGTGATCGAGCCTTTGACGACGTCGACGGTGATTTGCGCGACTTTGCCGGCGCGCGAAGCAGCGTCTAGTTGCTCGATGGTGTTCAAGAAGCGCCGGCCGTCGCCGTCAGCATAGTCGATGAGCAATTGCTGCGCGTCCGCTTCGATGGTGTAAGTCGCGTCGAGCATCGGTAGCGCGCGGCTCAGGAGCGTTTGCAGTGCTTCAGTGTCGAGTGATTCGAGCACGTAGACCTGCGCGCGCGAGAGAAGCGCGGAGTTCACTTCGAACGATGGGTTTTCTGTCGTGGCACCGATGAAAGTGAAAAGGCCCGATTCGACGTGCGGCAGAAACGCGTCTTGCTGTGACTTATTGAAGCGATGCACCTCGTCCACAAACATGATGGTGCGGCGGCCGAACTGGTCGCGCGTGAGTTGCGCGCGCTCGATGGCTTCGCGAATGTCTTTGACGCCCGCCATCACTGCCGAGAGTCCGATCATTTCGGCGTCGAACGCTTCGGCGAGCAGTCGCGCGAGCGTTGTCTTGCCAACGCCCGGCGGCCCCCAAAAGATCATCGAGTGCGGCACGCCTGCTTTGATCGCGTTGGCGAGCGGTTTCCCCTCGCCAAGCAGATGACGCTGGCCGACGACGTCCGCGATGGTTTTCGGGCGCAGGCGTTCGGCGAGAGGGGCAGTAGTGGTCATGGGGTAATGCTAGCGGCAGCGCGACCGCACGCGGTGCGAGTGACATTGTGGGCGCGAACATGGCAGCGCTTGGCCTCGCCCATCGCGGCCAACGCCGCCCCCCCATTTCACGATGATGTGTGCGTCGAAGCCTTCGTTACAGCTATTTAGCGCTAGCGACTGCTGGGTGGCCGTTTGCGCCGCAAAAATGCACTTATCGACTAAGATGAAAAAGTCGCCGTAACGACCGCCAGCCGGTCGTTAACCGCGAAAAGCTGTTGGGGAGCTATTGCTTCAGGACGTCCGCGCCTTTGGGCGGCGTAAACGCGAATGCGTCTGCAGCGAGTTTGCCGTTTTTGACGAGATCGGTGAAGCGAATCGTATTGGCGTTTTGCAGCGCGTCGCGCCACGACAATTCGCGCGGTTGCAGCGCAACGATGGCCACGCGCAGGTCGCTAAACGCAGCGTCCACCTTCTTCGATTTCGCTTCGACGTAGCCGATGGAACCTGCCGATTCCAGCGCTTTGAGCTCGAACAATTTGTCAGACGCTGTGGGGTCCAATAGGAGCGCGAGCGGCTGTTCGTTGATCGTGTCGCCGAGCTTCTTGATTGTGACTTGGTTCAAATCTTCGTCGTAGAGCCACACCGTCGTGCCGTCGCTGACGATCGTTTGTTTGTACGGCTTTTCATAGACGAAGCGAAATTTCCCCGGACGCGCGATGGCGAAGGTGCCCGTCGACTGGCGGCTCACGCGGCCGTTCTTGTCGCGCACTTCTTGAGTGAAACCGCCGGACAGCACATTCAGGTCGCGCGTGTAAGAGCGGAAATCAGTGAGCGCATTGGCGGGGGTTTGAGCATGAACCGCAGTCGCGCCTAGCGCCAACACCGAACACAACGCAGCAATAAATTTCATCTTGGCAATCCGAAAGGGAATACGGGGTTTGAACGTCGCAACGTTCATTCGTTCAACGTGGGGTGAGCGTTCTCGGACGACAAAACAGTGGCAAAGCGTTCATGGTTCGACTCGCCTTTAGTCCTGAGCCCGTCGAAGGGTCACCACGAACGGGAAGTAGAGCGTCACCATTTACCGCTCACTGCCCACGGCTCACTACTCACTGCTTTTAGGCACAATCACTTCACGCTTGCCCATCGCATTCGGCCGCGTCACGATGCCGGCATTTTCCATCGCTTCGATCAAGCGTGCTGCGCCGTTGTAACCAA
>DAINAJ010000005.1:0-13847 GCA_036733505.1 Casimicrobium sp. | reverse complement strand
ACGATGCCGGCATTTTCCATCGCTTCGATCAAGCGTGCTGCGCCGTTGTAACCAATGCGCAATCGACGCTGCACGTAGCTAATCGTCGGTTGGCGGCTCTCCAACACTGCCGCGACGGCTTCATCGTAACGCGGATCTTTTTCACCGTCGCTTGGACCGCCGCCGCCATTAATTTCATTGAGTGTTTCGGCGTCCGTACCTTCAAGCACGCCTTCGATGTACTGCGGCGGCGCTTGCGCTTTCCAGTGCTCGACCACGCGATGCACCTCATCGTCAGTCACGAACGCGCCGTGAACGCGATTCGGAATTCCCGTGCCGCCGAGCATGAACAGCATATCGCCGCGCCCGAGGAGCGCCTCTGCGCCCATCTGATCCAGGATCGTGCGGCTGTCGATTTTGCTCGCGACCTGAAACGCGATGCGCGTGGGCACGTTAGCCTTAATCAACCCGGTGATCACGTCCACCGATGGCCGTTGCGTGGCCAGGATCAAATGGATGCCCGCAGCGCGCGCCTTCTGTGCAAGGCGCGCAATCAGCTCTTCAATTTTCTTGCCAGCCGTCATCATCAAGTCCGCAAGCTCATCAATCACCACGACGATGAACGGCAACTCTTCGAGCGACTCAGGCTGGTCTGGTGTGAGCGAGAACGGATTGGTGAGTGGCATGCCGCGCGCTTGCGCCTCACGCACTTTTTGATTGAAGCTTGAGAGCTGGCGCACGCCCGCGTGCGAGAGCAAACGATAGCGTCGCTCCATTTCGTTCACGCACCAGTTCAAACCGTTCGCCGCGAGCTTCATGTCCGTCACGACGGGACACAGCAGATGCGGAATGCCCTCGTAAATCGAAAGTTCCAGCATCTTCGGATCGATCAGAAGCATGCGCACCTGCTTCGGCTCGGCCTTGTACAAGATCGACAAGATCATTTGATTGATGCCGACCGATTTGCCCGAGCCCGTCGTGCCCGCGACGAGACAATGTGGCATCTTGCCAAGGTCGCTCACCACAGGTCGTCCGGCGATGTCTTTGCCCATGCCCATCGTCAGCAAGCTCGACGAATCGTTGTAGACAGCACTGCCCAAAATTTCGATGAGGCCCACGCTTTGCCGTTGCGGATTCGGCACTTCGAGTCCCATGCACGACTTTCCGGGGATGGTTTCGACCACGCGAATGCTCATCACACTCATCGCGCGCGCCAAATCCTTGGCGAGGTTCACGATCGCGTTGCCCTTCACGCCGACATCGGGCTCAATCTCGTAGCGGGTAATGACTGGACCAGGGTACGCGGCGAGCACCTTCACAGGCACGTTGAACTCTGCGAGTTTTCGTTCGATCAAGCGCGACGTGAACTCCAGCGTTTCGCCAGAAACGACGGGCTGATCTTTTGGCAGCGGCTCCAAGAGCGAGAGCTGTGGCAGCGCTGAATCCGGAATGTCTGTGAATAGCGTCGTCTGCTTCTCGCGTTCAACACGCTCGGATAGCACAACGGGCTCGAATGTTTCCACGATCTTAATTGGCTCGTGCTCTTCCACGCGACGAGTTTCCTCTTGCACGTAGAGATCGCGCAGCTCAACTTCGGGAGCCGCGATTTCGAAATCGCGTTTGATTTCTCGCGTTTCTTCTCGCTTCTCGCGCCAATGCGTGAAGCCATCGAGCAGCAGCGATCCCAATCGCTCGCTCACCCAGAGCCAGCGAATACCGTAAGCCAGCGTCGCCGCAGCGAACACGAGCACGATCAGCAGCAACGTACTGGGCACAAAACCAATGCCGCGCAGAAGCGGAAAGCCCAGACTTTGCCCAAGCGCGCCGCCACTGCCTTGGGGCAATGCAGCGAACAGTTTATGCAGCCCAATCGCTTCAAGCGATGCGCTTGTGACGAGCAGAGTAATCAAGCCGCCGAGCCGCCAGCCAACGCTCGGCGCGAACGACTCGCTGTCTGAGTCAACGCCATCAGCGTTGTCATTGGCGACATCTACCGCGGGTGACAGAGGAAACGCACGGTAAAGGGCGACGGCCACAAAAGCGATCAACCACCAAATGCTCGCGCCCAAAACGAAATAGCCGATGTCGCTGACCCACGCTCCGAACAGGCCGACCCAATTGCGAACCACGGGATTGCTGCCCGTGGTTGACCATGCAGGATCAGCCGCGCGGAAGCTCAAAAACGCCAAGCCAACGGCGATCACCGCTGCAACCAAAATGCACCATACGATCCAGCGACGAATCATCTCGATCCGTGCCGAGGCGGGTGTGCTGGGACGCGCGGAGCGCACGCGACGGTTGCCCGAGGCGCGGAAGATCAGGCCTTTGATGCGATCAATCATGAGACCATTTTATGGGGCACAGCCAAAGCGCGCGCAGCAAACAAAAAAGGCGCCGTGTTCTCACAGGCGCCTTTGGACCGCGAACGGGCCGGATCAATATTTGACGCTGAGCGACGACTTTTGCGACGCAAAATAAGCCGACAGATTCTCAATGTCTCGCTTAGACAGCGCGGTGGCGAAGCCCTTCATGATCGCATTTGAGCGCTCGCCCGATTTGTAATCGCGCAAGGCTTTGGCAAGGTAATCGGCGTGTTGGCCAGCCAAACGGGGGTTATTCACGTCCGTGCTGTTGCCGTCGGCACCGTGGCACGCAGCGCACACTTCTTTGGCTTTGGCCGCGCCAGCCGCCAAATCAGCGGCCGAAGCTGAACCGATTAAGGCCAAGCCCGCGAGGATGATAAGTGCTGCTTTCATTATTTGGCCTCCGCGTAGTAAGCAGCCAAATCGGCCATATCTTTGTCAGACAACGATGCCGCGATACCGCGCATGCTGGGGTGTTTGCGCTCGCCGTTTTTGTAGGCTTTGAGCGAGTTAACAAAATAAGTTGAGTGCTGTCCCGCGATACGTGGTACGTGGTAAACCTCGGGGAACGCGGTGCGCCAGCCTTCGATGCCATGACAGCCTTGGCACATTTGAACTTTTTGGGCGCCTGCTTTGGCGTCACCCTGCGGTGCCTGAGCAAAGGCTGTGATGCTAGTGAGGCTCAGCAAGCTCACGATGGCGGTGCGACGAAGCACGATTAACGCATTGCGTTTCATGGGAATCCGGAAAGCAGAAAAGGTTGGAAAATCCGATCAATTATAAAGGGAAATCGCCCGATTCGTGCTCGCAACGCGGGGATTGCGCCGTTTTGCGGGCTTGAAATGCTCACGTCGGACTTCAACTAACATTGGCAATCTTACAAAGCAATTTAGCCTTTTCACCCAGCCGGGAGCCAATCCACTATGAGCGACAACATTACTCACGTCTCTGACGCCACCTTCGAAAACGACGTCCTGAAGTCCGACACCCCGGTGCTCGTCGACTTTTGGGCAGAGTGGTGTGGCCCGTGCAAGATGATTGCGCCGGTGCTTGAAGAGGTCGCTGTATCTCACGCCGGTAAGATAAAAATCGCCAAATTGGACGTCGATAGTAATCGCGAAGTCGCCGCCAAATACGGCATTCGCGGCATTCCGACGCTGTTGCTCTTCAAAAATGGCGAGCTTGCTGCACAAAAGGTCGGCGCGTTGTCGAAAGCCCAATTGACCGCCTTTGTTGACAGCAACGTCTAAGCCAGTCAAAATTCGCTTCGTTGTCCTAGTTGTCAGTGCCCCGCCGTCCTGGCGGGGTTGAAATTCCCCGAAAACAAAAATATCGTCAGCGCGCAAGCGCAACCGTTCGCACACACTTATCCATCGAGCCCGCTCCGCAATTCTTCGCGTTGAGCCGCTCATTCCGCCAGCGTATGCCGATCCTATTTTTCCGGCAAAGCGCGGCTTCCAACCCTTCACAGCATGAACATAGCTGAACTCAAAACCAAATCTGCCGCTGAACTCCTCGAACTCGCGCTCGCCAATGAGCTTGAAAACGCGAATCGACTCCGTAAACATGACCTGATCTTCGCGCTGCTCAAGCAGCAGGCCAAGAAGGGCGAGAGCATTCGCGGCTCCGGCGTGCTCGAGGTATTGCCCGATGGCTTCGGCTTCCTGCGCTCAGCCGAAGCAAGCTACCTTGGCGGCACCGACGACATCTACATTTCGCCGTCGCAAATTCGCCGTTTCAATCTGCACACAGGTGACACGATTGAAGGCGAAGTGCGCACGCCAAAAGAAGGTGAACGCTACTTCGCCCTAACCAAACTCGACAGCGTCAATGGCTATCCACCCGAAGCTGGCAAAAACAAGGTTTTGTTTGAAAACCTTACGCCACTTTTTCCTGACAAGGTGCTGCGACTTGAGCGCGACATCAAAGCCGAAGAAAACATTACCGGCCGCGTAATCGACATCGTGGCCCCGATTGGCAAAGGCCAACGTGGGTTGCTGGTAGCACCGCCAAAGTCCGGCAAAACCGTCATGTTGCAACACATCGCGCATGCGATTGCCAGTAACCACCCAGACGTAACGTTGATCGTTTTGCTGATCGACGAGCGCCCAGAGGAAGTGACCGACATGCAGCGCACCGTGCGCGGCGAAGTGGTTGCCTCCACGTTCGACGAACCAGCTACGCGCCACGTTCAGGTTGCCGAGATGGTGATCGAAAAAGCTAAGCGTTTGGTGGAGCATAAGAAGGACGTCGTAATCCTGCTCGACTCGATCACGCGTTTGGCTCGTGCGTACAACACTGTCATGCCCTCAAGCGGCAAAGTGCTCACCGGTGGTGTCGAGGCCAACGCGCTGCAACGCCCGAAACGCTTCTTCGGCGCGGCGCGCAATATCGAGGAAGGCGGTTCGCTGACCATCATCGCGACTGCGTTGATCGACACCGGCAGCCGCATGGACGACGTGATCTACGAAGAATTCAAAGGCACCGGCAATATGGAGATCCACATGGATCGCCGTATGGCCGAAAAGCGCGTCTACCCCGCCATCAATATTGGTCGCTCCGGCACACGCCGCGAAGAGCTTCTGCTTGAGCCCAGCGTGTTGCAAAAAACATGGATCCTCCGCAAGCTCTTCTCAGAAATGGACGAGATCGAAGCGATGGAAAAACTGCAAAAGCACATGCGCGAAACGAAGAACAACAAAGAATTCTTCGATGCGATGACCAGAGCCCGGTAAGGCTGGTCCGCGGTCGGAAGCACCAAAAAAGGTGTGTGGGGGCATACGCGCGATTGGCCTAGTGACATACAACGCTGATTTGCAAGAGCCTAGGATTATCAACGTCGAGCCCGCTCCCACGGGTGCTTGGCGCTTGACTTCAGTCATTTGACAGAGAAATACTCCGAACCAAGAACTACCGTGAGCCGGTTTTGCGTTTTTTACGCTTTCAGAGCATGAGGCACAGTCGTCTGCTGTCCGCCGATCATTCTCTGGAGTTTGCATGTCCAAAACAATTCGCTCGTTCGTCTCTGTTGCCGGTTTTCGGCGCAGTGCCACGTCAGCTGCGCTCGCCTGTTTCACGGCAGTCGCCCCCACGACGGTAAGCGCCGCGCAATGCCCGTTCGACAACGGAGCGTCGGACGCGGTCAATGACGGATTGGTGCTGACTCGCTACGCGCTGGGCATCACCGGAAGCCCACTTGTCGCCAGCACAAAATACGCGAGCCTCGACCCGATGCAGGTCAAGAACAATATTGAATGCGTCGGTTGCGCGCTGGACATGAACGGTGACGGCGCCATCGACACCGTGGATACGACGATCATCGCCCGACATTTGTCAGGATTCAAGGGGGCCTCGCTCACGGCGGGTCTCGCACTTGGTGTCGCGCCTTCCGCCTCGCGACCAACAACGGCCGCGATCACGAGTTTTCTGGCGAGTGGTTGCGCGCTTGGGGGCGCGATCAACGCATGGACCTTGGGCGGTAATGCATTTGGCGCTGCGGGCGTCATCGGTACGATAGACGCGTTTCCGGTCACGCTGCAAAGCGGCGGCGCATCGGTGAATGTGTTTGTACCCGGCGGAGACGGGCTGCGCATCGTCCAAAGCGGCGTCGCCAGCGCGCCGAACGTCATCAACGGCTCAACGTCAAACGAGGTCGTCGCGGGCGTGCGCGGCGCAACGATCGCCGGTGGCGGTATCACGGACGGCACCGATCCCGGCTATGGTGCAGCCAAACGTAATCGCGTCACCGATATCTACGGCACGGTGGGCGGCGGCTGGGGCAATCGCGCTGGAGATGATGCTTCTGCGCCGAATAGTTCGGTCGGTGCGACTGTCGCAGGCGGCCTAAGCAACACTGCAGGCGGCGGCGGAAGCGCTGTATCGGGCGGTAGTGCGAATGCAGCCAACGGGCTCTACAGCGCCATCGGCGGCGGACTCAACAATACTGCGAGCGCATCTTTCAGCAAAGTCGCCGGCGGCGAACAGAATTTCGCTACCGGACAACACAGTTCTGTTGGCGGTGGCCGATCCAATCAGGCCACGGGTTCGTTCTCGGCCGTCGTAGGCGGTGGCGGCAACATTGCTTCGGCACACGGATCGTTCATTGGCGGCGGCGGATACTGCTGCTCCGGCTTGGAAACGACAAACTACCCCAACACGGTGACTGGCCGGGGCGGAGCCATCGTTGGCGGTTATCAAAACAGCGTTGCGGGCGCGGCATCATTCATCGGTGGCGGCTATCTCAACAGCATCACAGGAACGGAGCTGACCACCTACGGAGCGGTAGTGGCGGGCGGCGTCAGCAACTCGGTCAGCGCAAACTTCGCGAGCGTCGGAGGCGGTGAGGCAAACATTGCGTCGGCATCCAATTCGGTGGTCGCAGGCGGTGCATCTAACACCGCTTCGGCTGCGTATTCATCGGTGCCAGGAGGGCTAGCGGGACGGGCGCGCCTCTACGGACAGACAGCAAGCGCGGCGGGCACGTTTTCACTCGCTCCAGGCACCGCTCAGGCCACGCAGTACGTGCTGCGAAATCGCACCACCGACGCTAACCAAAACTGGTTGTACCTAGATGGCGTTTCCGAGACGCTAGTGTTCGAACCGGGCAGAGCCGGCCTTCTAGATGTGCAAGTCGTCGCGTTTGCCGAAGGCACGGGCTTTTCGGCAAGTTACGCATTCAAATGCCACTACGTTGTTGTCGTAGGAGGAGCAGCCATTCAGCCGAATGGCTGCAACAAAGCGGTAATCTATGAATCCGAGACGGCTTGGGATGCCAATGTCGCATTCGCGCCGGGCCCAAACAGCGCATTCGGCATCAGCGTTTATGGTCTCGTGGGTCGCAACATTCGATGGGTCGCGACAGTACGTGCAACCGAGGTCAGCGGACTGTAGTGTTGGCGCCCTGCGGCTGCGGCGGTACCGAAGTGCCCGCAGCAATAGTCGCCAGCCCGGTCACGCGTCAGGTTCGGATCGCCGAAATGAGGATCGCTGAGTCCAACACCTTTGCGATGACGTGAACCACGTCTCAACGAGCTTTTTCTCGTAAGGAACCCACCTCAAAAAACCGTCGTCCTGCGAAGGCGCTTCTCCAAAGTGGCGAAGATGAAAGCGATGGAATATCTGTAAGAGCGCCGGTGCGACGCGAGGGCAAACCGAGCGCTATTTTTGCCTTCGCGACACCCGTGCCGTAGCGGCTGGACGACACTCGGCTCGGTGGTGAAAGCCGGAGGCTAGCAGCCCCGCAATCGCGACGCTCGCGTGTATCAACGTACGACAACATGAGTTTGTGCGGGGTTACATACCAAGCCGACGAGCCGCGACTCCGACGATCACCCCCCGAGCAACACTATTTCCCGTTCGCCGTGTGCAATGTCCGCGTTCACTTCGTCAAAGCGCTTGACTTCGTCTCCCTGATAGAGCGCTCGAATCGTCTCCATCGCAGCCAATGCATGCCTTAAGTGCGCGGTTGCAGTACGCCAATGTTGCAGGCGGTCACTTTTTCGTCGCGACGTGTCGCTGCCGTGCGCTGAATGCGCCGTGGCGAGCGCGATATGAAGCGACGCGACGATGTTTCGCGCCTGAGTTTGCTGCGAAATCTCGACGCCGGCTGTGCTAACCCGTTCGAGCAATGGGGGGACTTCGGCAATAAGGCGGTCATGCTGCTTTTGGTTCATGAGCGCCTTAACCAAATACGATTGCGTAGTAAATGCAGTGAGTTTCGCTGCCGCGTCAGCACCGTCAGCTTGCGCAAGCGACTGCGCGTGTCCGCTAGCGAGCTCATATTGCTTCAAGCTTTCCGCGTCCCGCCCTAAGCTTTCCAACACACTGCCTAGGCGAAGATATGAAACCGCAAGCGTCTTTCGGTCCTGCTGACGCGTCGGACTATCAGCGCGCGCAAGCCGCGCCGTCAAGCCGTCGACCGCGAGCTGCATCCAGCGCTCTGCGGCGGGCAGACCTGCACCACCGGGTCGCACCAGCTCAGTGCCAGCGGTCGAAATGTGAGTCAAAAGCAAAAAGCGGTGCGCAGCGTCGGCAACTGCCGGCGAAGCCTGCGGCTCGCGCAGCGATTCCAGGATGGCGCGTGCATGCTCCAGCAGAGCAACCCGTCGCTCACGAGATTTGAACGTCACCGTCGCAGCGGAGTAATGGAAAAGAGCCTTTCCAAGCTCCAGTTGCAGTTCAGGCGTCTGCATTCCAGCTGGCAGTGATTGGGCGAACGCGATGGCTTTCTTGTAAGCAACATCACAATCGTCGTGCCGTTCCATCGAGTCGAGCACCTTGCCGTCCGCGGTGTAAGCACGAGTGAGCGCGGTCGCAGCGGCTGCGTCGTTAGGACGTGCTCGATGCGCAGACTCGAGTAGCGCAATCGCTCGGTTGATGTAGAGCGAACCCGTCTTGTCTTGAAGCAATGTGCCCGTCGTGAGCTGCGCGAGCTTCTCAAAACCGATGCCCGCTTCGGCAATCACATCGGCGTTGCCATCGGCTTGTACCGCGAGTCGGTCAAGGTAAGTCGCCGCTCGCTGCAACAGCAATTGCTGGGCTTTCACAGTACCCGGCACCGCCTTAATTTCATCGAAAATTTCAAAGAGCATCGAGTTGGAAAGCTGCCGAATATCTGCAAAATGCTGCTCCGAGCGAGCGCGCGCGTCCCGCGCAACGCGTGCTTGATAGGCCGCAATGATTGTCGTGCCGACCAACCCAAGCAGCGCCAGCGATGTCCACGCCACCGCCCAACGATTTCGAGCGATGAATTTTCGTGCGCGATACGACGCTGTCGTGGCACGTGCAAGTACAGGTTGATGAGAAAGGCAGCGCGCGAGGTCTTCGGAGAGCTGCTCAGCCGACGCATAGCGACGCTGCGGGTCTTTTCGCAACGCCATCAAGACGATATTGTCCAAATCTCCGCGTAGCTCGCGCTGCAGGCGACGCGAATCGAGCGTGCGTGCAACCTTTTCGGTGTCTGCGCTTTGTGCAGTGGGGCGCGGCGATTCACGGCGCGTAACGATGGTGCTGGGACGTTCCGGGTCGGCGTCGACGATGTCTTGTGCGAGCGCGAGAGGCTCGGTTACATCGTGTTTATACGGACTCTCGCCGGTGAGCAATCGGTAGAGCAAGACGCCCAGCGCGTAAACGTCACTTGCGGTGGTGATGGCTTCGCCTTTGACTTGCTCTGGGCTCGCGTAGGCAGCGGTCATGGCGTTGCCAACGGTGGGGTTTGCCATCGGCTGTCCCGCCGCGTCGCCCGCCGCGGCGTCGAGTAATTTGGCGATGCCGAAATCGAGCAGCTTGACCGCCCCCGCATTGTCGACAAGGATGTTGCTAGGCTTCAAATCACGGTGCACTACAAGCCGCTGATGCGCGAAGTGCACCGCGCCACACACCGCCTGAAAGAGCTTGAGTCGCTCGGAAACGTTGAGCGTATGATCGTCACAGTAGCGATCAATCGGCACGCCGTCGACAAACTCCATCACCAGAAACGGTGTGCCATCCACGGCTTGGCCGCCATCGATCAAATGTGCGATGTTCGGATGTTCGAGGCTCGCAAGAATTTGCCGCTCGGCGCGAAAGCGTTGAATCACATCATCGTGCGACGCGCCATCACGGATGAGCTTAATCGCGACGGCTTTCTCGTACGCATCGTCCGCGCGAACAGCCTTAAACACCGCCCCCATGCCGCCGCGCGCGATCTCAGCCACGATTTGGTAAGCGCCCAAGCGACGCCCAACCCAAGATTGCGCGAGGCGATCACTTTCAGATTCAAGCGCCGCGTGCAGCGCGTTACCAATCCGCGTTCGACTTAGTAACTTCGCGCGCTTCGCGTCTGCATCGAGGAGTGAGCGAACCTGCTCGAGGAGCGCCGTGTCGCCGCCGCAGGCTTCAACCACGAGCGCTTCCCGCGCCGCGACATCGTCAAGCTCCAAGCAGTCGGCCACGATCTCGCTGACCTGATGCCAGCGTTCGGGCGTGAGGTCGTTGCCGCCACTCATGCGCCTCCCCCGGCGTTTTCCGCGTCATCGGAGAGTGCACGTTGCAGGTACAGACGCGCCACACTCCAATCTCGCTTCACGGTCGCCAGAGAGAGCCCTAGGGTCGCGGCCGTCTCTTCAAGCGACAGTTCGCTGAAAAAACGCAAATCTACGACCTCCGCTTGCCGTGGGCTCAACGAACGCAGCGTCGCCAGCGCCTCGTCTAGCCGCACGAAATCTGCTTCGCCCCATTCGTCTGCATCTGCGAGCGACTGCGCCTCTTCACCAAATATTTGCCCGGAAAAGCGCGTGTGATAAGCGCGCGCCGTGCGATCAAGGCTCGTGAACTCAACGTCGCCGCCACGCTTCTGCGCTAGGTTCGCTCGCGCATGATCGACAAGGACGTTGCGCATCACGCGGGCGGCGAGCCGCACAAATTGCGTGTGCTCCAACGCCAGCGCATGGCCGTCCTTCCGCATGCGCAGAAACGCTTCGTTGACCACGCCCGTCGCAGACAGCGTATGACCCGCTGCTTCCTTGCGCATTTGGCCGCGCGCCACGCGTTGCAACTCGGCATAAAGCGCAGGCGAAAACGCCTCCACCTGCGCCGGAAGTTCTGGCGATTGCGCGGAGAGGTCTGTGGCCGAAGGATCGCTGCCGTTCATGGCGCAAATCTTACCCCTACCCCGTGACGCGGGCTGACTTGTTCGTTAGCCGAGCGTGAGCCGCTTTTTCGCTCTTTGCGCTAACTGATGTGCGCGATGTTGTTGTCGTTACGAACTGAAGCGAAGTGTCGCTTGCGTCGCGCCGCTAACAACTTGTCCCATGCAACGACAGCCAGATGGCGTTTCTCAACACAAATTCTATTAAGTCGACTTTAGTAAAAAACATGCTCAAACCATTTACAAATCGTCGTTGGCTGCAAAAAGGTGTTTTGCTGTGTATCAGCGCGTTGGCCCTCTGCTGCGCCCATACGAATGCCTGGGCCGCGCCCACCATCGACACGACATGGGCAAACGCCGGGCGCCTGACGTTCAACATGAACGGCGGCACGCAATCCACCGGCCAGCAGGTTCTGCAAGTGGCCGATGGCAAGCTTCTGGTGCTCGGGTACTGCACCTCGCAAGCGACAGCCGACTACTGCGTGCGACGACTCAATGCCGACGGCAGCAACGACACGACGTTCGGTACCGGCGGCCAAGGCGAAACCGTGATCAATCTCGGTGGACAGGACTTTCCGTCGGTGATGGAGGTTGGGACGGACGGGAAGATCGTGATCGGAGGCAATGGCATATCAGGGCAGCTCGTGCGTCTGTTGCCTAACGGGTTGATCGACGCGACGTTCGGCAACAACGGCATCGCGACGACCGGTGTGCCCCGCATTTATTCGCTTCGCGTACGCGGAGACGGAAAGATTGTGTTCACCGGCGAGTGCTGGTCAACCGCACCACGTTTCTGCGTCGGCCGTGCCAATAGCAATGGCGCGTTTGACCCAAGTTTTAATAGTGGTGCGCCGCTGCAATTCACGCCGGCCGGCACGGCTGCGGGCAAAGCAGCGATTTCGCGAGCACTGGCGCACGCGCCCAACGGCGCGGTCTACATCGGCGGCGGATGTGAGGCGAGCACGACCGCGACGTCGCACCTGCAATTTTGCGTCGCAAAAGTGTCCCCGGCGGGCACGCTCGACCCGAGCTTTGGCGCATCGGGCGTGATGAACTTTGCCATTCTCGGTGCCTACGATCAGATCGAGTCATTGGCGCTACAAAGCGACGGAAAACTGCTCGCCGCAGGCACCTGCCTCGACAGCAGCACCGGCGAACAACGCCTCTGCATCGCTCGCTACGGCAACACCGGCTTGGACTCAACGTACGGTAACGGCGCGGGTTACGTCTCGATCGCGCTAGGCTCAACTAGCATCGTCTACCACGCGCGCGTTCAGGTTCAGCCCGATGGCAAGGCGCTCATGACAGGCTATTGCTACAGCGCAAAGATGATCTGCCTCGTTCGCCTCAACGACGACGGCACGCCAGACACCGCGTTTTCCGGTGGCGGGATTTTCTATCTGCCACTTGCCAATCCCGCCACGGTACCGACGCAAACGACGATGTGGGCCTCCGGCGCAGTGCCCGTTGGTCGCAGCGGCGACAAGCTCATCGCCTTCGGGCATTGCGGGCCACAAGCTAACTCCTCGGCCTACGCGCCTTGCCTAGTGAAGGTCAACATCGCACCGCCCGCGGCGAGCGTTTGCAGTCTCGACATCGACGGCGATGGTCGCGTTGGATCAACGACTGATGCGTTGCTGCTAGCGCGCATCGCGCTCGGCATTACAGGCAGCGCAGTGATCGCTGGCGGCGCGGCTAATCCGTCAGGCGAGCGTTCGACGTGGCCGCTCATCCAGGACTATTTGACGCGTCATTGCGGAATGAATCTGGTTCCGTAGCGTTTTCCTTGCAGCGGAGCGCGTGCCGGCGAGGCAACGAAAGGCAGATGAGCCGGTTTCCGGCTTCTCTCGCTTTGACAGTATCGGCAGTACGTCCCCAAACTCGCATAAATGGCAAAGGCTTCATCATGTGGAAACCCATCGCACGCACATTCACCACACTGGCCTCTATCGCAACGCTTTCCGCAGCGTTACTCGCCAGCACGACCACCAACGCTGTCACCGTCGTTGAGTATCACAACGCAGCGCTCGACGCGTACTTCATCACCGGCCGCACCACCGAGCAGGCGTTGCTCGATGCGGCGCCAAGCTTTCGGCGCACCGGGATGACATTTCAAGCCACGAGCGGCACCGACGCCAGCGGCGCGTTCACCCGCATTTGCCGGTTTTATGTATCGCTAACGAACCCCTACACCAGTTCACATTTCTATGGCAAAGAGGGTGTGGACTGCGAAGGCATTCGCGCGCAAAACGTGCCGGGCTTTACGTGGGAGGGCTACGATTTTTCGGTCGCGAAACTCAACGAGGACAACACCTGTCCGTCCGGCAACACACCGCTCTTTCGCGGCTTTCGCGCAGCGGCTAACGGCAAGACCCCTAACCATCGCTACTACCCGAGCCGCGCGCTGTGCGACGCCGATGCGGCGCAAGGATACGTGTGTGAAGGGCAAGTATTCTGCGGTGGACTAGGGCTTGCGCCACCGCCCGGTGCGACGGTGCGCACCTATCGCGGCACGTTCAGCGGCGGCCAGCAAGCGATCGTCTTTAACGGCGAGGTTACGTGGAGCTTGGTCGACGGAGAGCTTGGCCCGGCCGGAGAGCGTATTTACAAAGTCACCGCCGCCAACGCAAACATTCCGAGCACATTTCCCGGATGCAGTGCACCCGGCGCGGTGCAGATCGACATGGCGACCAGCGTGCTCGGCGTAGACGCGAGCAACGCGGGCGCAGTGCGCTACGGCGGACTCTTTCTGTCCGTGCCAACGATGATTACCTGCGACAAAGACTCAGCGCCGTTTGGGTACATCTGGTTCACCTGCCAAACTGAAAACAACGTGATCGCCACACAAAGCGCTTCGAGCGCGGCACGACTTCAAGGCA